>JAAYDD010000098.1 GCA_012729435.1 Desulfobulbus sp. | reverse complement strand
TGGGGTTTCTGGCTCGGTCTGGATGTGCTCGGCGGTGTTGCCATGGCCGCCGGCGGGTTTATCATCGCCTGTGCCGTTTACCTCTTTAACTGGAAGAAGTATCGTCCCATCGTTCGTCCGGCGATTCTCACGGCCTTCCTCGGTTATCTGATGGCGGTGGTGGCGCTGTTTTTTGATATCGGCCATCCTTTCCGACTGCCACATCCGGCTGTCATGTGGCAGTACCACTCGGTCATGTGGGTTGTGGCCATGCACGTTATCTTTTATACAACCACGCTGGGGCTGGAATTCAGTCCCATGCTCTTTGAACGGCTCGGCTGGCACAAGGCGCTTCGGGCGGTGAACAAGATCATGGTTGGTGCGGTTATTTTCGGAGTCATGCTTTCCACCCTGCACCAGTCGTCCCTGGGCGCTGTTTTCCTGATCGCGCCGTCAAAGATGTCTCCTCTGTGGTGGGACACCAAGCTGCCGTTTCATTTTCTGGTGTCAGCAGTAGCCATGGGACTGTCCATGGTCAGCTTTGAAACCATGCTCAGCTACAAATTTCTAAAGCATAAGGTTGATAAAGAGATCTTCTTTGGCCTGGCCCGCGGCAGTCTGATTGTGCTGAGTTTCTATCTTCTGCTCAAGGTCTACCAGCTGTTTGCCGTGGCCAGTCCTGGCATGGCTTTTGACGGCTCTGTTGAGGGCAATATGTATCTGCTGGAGATGCTGGTCGGTGTTATCCTTCCCATCGGAATTCTCTGTGTCAAAAAGTATCGTACCAACGTCAACATTGTCTTTTCGGTCAACATGCTGGTGATCGCCGGCGTGCTTCTGAACAGGATGAATGTCTGCCTGTTCAGCATGGAACAGTACAATACCTGGAAAGGTGCAGGCTATGCTCCTTCCTGGATGGAATTCTTTCTGTCGCTGGGTATTATTTCCCTGGGAGTTTTTCTGTACAAGATGTCGGCCAAACATCTTCCGCTCTTCTCCCACTGAAGTCGTATGCCCCGCCTCCGGATGCGTAGAACCGGATGCGGGCGCCGGCAGCGAACCCGCACGGAGAAGTTTTCATTCTCCTTCTTCTTCGTGCGGATTCATGACTGTCTAACCAGGAATTGAGCCGGGCTCGATGAGCTCAAGGAGTGATGGATATGCGTGGGGTGCAAAAAATGTGGGTCGGTCTGCTGTTCGCCCTTCTCGGCATTTTCGCTGCCGGTTCGGTTCTGGCCGAAGAGGGGTGTAAAAGTCTGCTGCAAAACAAATGTGCGTCCTGTCATCTGGTCAATTACATCTGCCCCAAAATGGAATCAAACAGCGGGGTGATCTACTGGAAGTGGGTGATGCACACCATGATCAAAGAGGGAGCTGAGCTCAGCGATCAGGAGAGTGCTCAGCTTGTCTCCTGTTTGAGCTCCCGTGATGCTCAGGCCCGTTCTTTCTGTCCGCAGAAGCCTTAAGCAAAAAACAGAGATGGTACTCGTCTGGAGATCAGCCTGATCAGTACCATCCTCTGTCGTGTGAACGGCCGGACATCTTCTGATAGCTTTTCACGGGGCGAAGAGATGTTCAGCCAGCTCAGAAACCCCGTGTACTGCAACCACCTTCATCTCTGTCGTCTTGCGGCCTTTCAGCTGGCGGGCGGATGACTCCGGCATGATAAAGGTCCTGAAACCCAGGCGTCCCGCTTCCCGGACCCGCTGCTCCATATGCCCCACGGCCCGAATTTCTCCTGCTAAACCGATCTCACCGCAGACCACCGTATTGCCGTCAACGGGTTTATCCAGATAGCTGGACAGAAGAGCGGCAACCACCCCGAGATCAAGAGCAGGCTCGTTGATCCGGATGCCCCCGGCAATGTTCAGGAAAATATCGTGATCATAGAGTGTGATGCCGAGTTTCTTTTCCAGAACAGCTGTGAGCAGAGCCAGCCGTTGCGGGTCGGCACCTATGGCTGTTCTTCTGGCGGTTCCCAGGCCGGAACGGCTGACCAGGGCCTGGACTTCGACGAGGATGGGGCGGGTTCCTTCAATGCTGGGCAGTACGACAGAGCCCGGAACGTTGACCGGTCGTTCGGCAAGAAAGAGCGCCGAGGGGTTGCCCACTTCGACCAGACCGCTTTCCTGCATCTCAAAGACACCGATCTCATTGGTTGAGCCGAAACGGTTTTTTACGGTCCGGAGAATACGAAACACCTGGCCGCGATCACCCTCGAAGTAGAGGACAGTATCAACCATGTGCTCCAGTACCCGCGGCCCGGCAATGGCACCGTCTTTTGTCACGTGTCCGACAAGAAGAACAGGCAGGTGATTGGTTTTGGCAAGTTGCAGCAGCCGGGCGGCTGATTCACGAACCTGGGTGACCGAACCCGGTGCCGACCCGATCTCCTCACTGTACACGGTTTGGATGGAGTCAACCGCCATCAGGGCGGGGTGCATGTGGCGGGCCAGATCAATGAGTGCTTCAACACTGTTCTCCGTAGAAACGGAGATGTTGTGACCTGGAATTTTCAGGCGTTCGGCACGCATCCGGATCTGGGCGGCGGATTCTTCACCGGTCACATAGAGCATCTGCAGGTCCTTGGCTGCCAGGGAGGCCAGCAGCTGGAGGATGAGCGTGGACTTGCCGATGCCGGGATCACCGCCGATCAGGACCAGGGAACCGGGGACAATACCGCCGCCGAGTACTCTGTCCAGTTCGCCGATTTCCGTTATCAGGCGGATGTTTTCCTCCGTGGCCGCCGTGTGAAGAGGTTCGGCTGCAGCTGTCCGGCGACCGGAGGTCGCCGATGTCGTGTGCCGTTGCTCAGTGAGGCTGTCCCAGGCACCGCAGTCCGGGCAGCGGCCCAGCCATTTGCGGCTTTCAAATCCGCACTGCCCGCACACGAAAAGCAGGGGGACTTTTTTTTCTGCTTGCATAGGAGACCTGCAGGGTGGACAGGAAGGTGTGGAACAGGAGGGATCCGGCGCCCGCCCGTTCAATTTTGCTGCTGTCGCATTGTGCATTTCTGGTAATGTACAGTATATCTGCGTGTATACAATGGCCGGCAGGTGTGTGCAAGTTTGAGTGCACACCTTTTTGAATCTGTTGTGCCGGCCGTGTCAGTGCCTGTCCGCCGCGGGAGAGGAACAACCGCATATAAACCGGAGGGAGTCCTGCCATGCATTACGTCGCGACCAAGATCTGCCGTGCCAGTGAAATCGGTTATAACGGTAACCTGTTCGGAGGGGCCATGTTATCGTGGCTTGACGAGGCAGGTGCCGCTTTTGCCGGTTATCTCTGTCGTACACCGAATATGGTTACATTGAAAATGGACGAGGTTCAGTTTAAACGGCCGGTCAAAATCAGCCATCATGTCCGTATTTACGCCAAGGTGTACGAGGTGGGGACCACCTCTCTGACCATCAATGTTGAGGCGAGACGGTTTGATTTCACTAAGGATCTTGAGGAAATTGTCTGTTCGACCCGGATCGTCTATGTGAAAATCAATGAACAGGGAAAGGCTGTTCCCATAGATCCGCATCTCCGGTCCACCATGGAGAGTGCAAGCCTGGCTGATCTGATGCAGCGGTTTTGAGACATTGTCCTGTAGTCGCGGCAAGCCCCTGTTGTTCTATTTCCGCATTGAAATTATAAACCGGAATTTGGTATGACAGCGTGTACTGTTTTACAGGGATACCGGTACGAACGGTTGCAAGTTGTTCGTCCATCCGCGGTGATTTCTATCAGGGCGGCTCATGAAAAGAAGCAGAAGACACATGGTCATCATCGGGAGTAAACAGAGTAGAATTTCAAAGTACAGTTAAAGGGGAAATACTGATGGATATGCAAACAGTGCGAGAAAACGCCAGGAAAAAACTTAAAGGATACTGCCGGGTGTGTCCGGTATGTGACGGACGTGTCTGCGCCGGAGAGGTTCCCGGCATGGGCGGATTGGGCACAGCCTCTTCATTCAAAGCCAATGTGGAGGCTCTGGCCAGGGTCCGGCTGCAGATGCGCACCATTCATCCGGTGAAAGAGCCTAAACTTTCCTTCAGCCTCTGGGGACAGGAGTTAACCATGCCGATACTGGTGGCTCCCATGACCGGCACCACGTACAACATGGGCGGTGCCATGTCTGAGGAGGAGTTTGTCGCCGAACTCGCTGCCGGTGCTCTGCAGGCCGGATCACTCACCATGACCGGCGACGGAGCCGACCCCACCATGTTCGGCAGCGGGCTTAAGGCTGGTGCTGCACATCAGAAGAGCACAATCGCCATTATCAAGCCGAGGGAGCAGGAGGTGGTTATCCGGTATCTCCGTGATGCTGAAAATGCCGGTGTACTCGCTGTGGGTATGGATATTGACGGCGCCGGACTTGTGACCATGGCCATGAAAGGTCAACCGGTCGGTCCTAAAACAGCGCAGGAGTTGCAGGAGGTGATCGCCGCCACCAGTCTGCCCTTCATCGTGAAGGGAATAATGAGTGCGGATGAGGCCGAACTGGCGGTACAGGCCGGGGCAGATGCAATCGTCGTTTCCAACCACGGTGGACGGGTACTTGATTTTACTCCCGGAGCAGCTGAGGTACTGCCCAAGATCGCCGGCAGGGTAAAGGGCAAAGCTGTGATCTTTGCCGACGGCGGGGTGCGCAGCGGTGCGGATGTGCTGAAGTTGCTTGCCCTTGGCGCTGATGCGGTGCTCATCGGCCGGCCGTTTGTCACCGCTGCCTTTGGTGGTGGTCGTGACGGTGTGGCGCTGATGCTCAATCAGTACAAAAACGAACTGCTGCAGGCCATGCTGTTGACCGGTACCGCTGATGTGACCAGGGTATCCGCTGATATTCTTTATTCGGCATGACGTTGTAGCTTCTCGTTGTGTCAGGTGGTTGTCAGACGTATTTTCTGTTGCAGAAGTTGCTTTAACGGGGCGCTTTGACATACTATTGAGTTGTCAGTTTTTGTAGAAAACACCGTTTTCTCATTTCAGTTTGTAGTTTTCAGTTCTCTGGAGGATTAGATGCGTAACGCGCCCCTGCTTCCCACATGCAAGACCAAGATCGTCTGTACCATCGGTCCGGCCTCTGATTCAGTGGAGATGCTGGAACAGATGCTTTCTGCCGGGATGACTGTTGCCAGGCTTAACTTCTCCCACGGCGATTTCAGTCACCATGGTGAGACGATTCGTCGTATTCGAGAGGCTGCGGCAAAGGTCAACCGGTCGGTGGCCATCATGGCTGACCTGCCCGGACCGAAGATCCGTATCGGTACCCTGGCTGCAGAACCGGTGGATCTCGTGATTGGTGACCGTTTTACACTGACAACTGCCGAGATCGCCGGTGACAGTGCCCGGGTATCGGTAACGCTTAAGGAGTTGCCCCGTGTCGTTGTGCCGGGCAACATCCTGTTTATCAACGATGGCCTGATTCAGGTTCAGGTTGAGTCCATAGAGGGTGAAGAGGTACACTGCCGGGTGCTGGTCGGTGGCAAGCTGCGGTCCAGAAAGGGCATCAATCTGCCGGGGATAGATCTGGGCATCTCTGCCTTTACGGAGCATGACCGGAGCTGCATGCGGTTTGCCCTGGAGAACGGGGTGGATGCCGTCAGCCAGTCGTTTGTCAACGATGCTGCCGAC
This sequence comes from Desulfobulbus sp., assembly GCA_012729435.1. GTDB lineage: Bacteria > Desulfobacterota > Desulfobulbia > Desulfobulbales > Desulfobulbaceae > Desulfobulbus. Next base: position 7,766 of record JAAYDD010000098.1, on the reverse strand, counting down.
ATCGTTACTGTGCGTGAAGCTGCAGCAGCCATGGGGTATGCACCCTTTATCATTGCCAAGATTGAACGGTCCTCTATCTTGGACAGGATTGACGAGGTCATGGAGGCCGCTGACGGAGTCATGGTGGCCCGCGGTGACCTGGGGGTGGAGGTGCCGATCGAAGAGATCGCCATTTTGCAGAAGACGATTACTGCCAAGGCAAATCTGTTCGGTAAGCCGGTGATCACGGCCACGCAGATGCTTGATTCCATGACGAGTAACCGCAGGCCGACCCGTGCCGAGGCCACTGATGTGGCCAATGCTATCCTTGACGGGACTGACTGCGTGATGCTTTCAGAAGAGTCGGCCATGGGCCGCTACCCTCTGGAGGCGGTCCGGATGCTGACACAGATAGCCATGGCCACTGAGCCCCACCGTACCCGGCAGGCTTACTGTAAGACTCCGGAACACCCGATATTTACGGAGATTCGCGAGGTGGACTATATTGCCTTCAGTATCAAGAACATCCTGGAGCAGACTGATACCGTAGCAGCCATCCTTGCACCCACAGAGAGCGGCCTGACTGCCCGTCGACTGTCGCGCTATCGTCTGCCGACCTGGATCCTGGGGGTCAGTTCCAACAAGAAGACCTGCCGTGAGCTCCTCTTTTCCTACGGTGTTTTTCCGGTTTATGAACTCAACCATCCGACGGACTGGACGGATTATGCCCGGGACTATGCGGTCAAGTACCGGTTTGCCGGCAGCTGCATCATCCAGACCGAAGGTCCGTGTCCGCAAAGCCCGCATCGCAACCATAAGATGGAGATCATCGATCTGCGCGAAATCCTCTGATCAGCTGTTTGACGGTCTGCCGGGAAGAGGATTCAGACAGCCTGTTTTTCCTGCTCTCTTTACAACTCCGGGGAGGCCATCCGCTGAGCCTTCAGCAGTCCCGCCGCCTCCTCATCAAGGAACCACAAGAGTTCCCCCCACTGCGGCCGGATGAGGCGGGCCGGCAGCGTGGACTCCCCGGAGCACGGCTCAAGGATCCTCCGGACAACCTTTGCCTTGCTGCGACCGCTGACGAGAAACAGTGTACACTTGCCGCTGTTAAGAACGGGAATGGTGAGAGTGACCCTGCTGAAATCTTCTTCCGGCCGGCGGGCTACCGCTGTCCACCGGACTTTTTCGTGCAGTGCGGTGGAGGCGGGAAGCAGGGAGGCGGTGTGCCCGTCTTCGCCGAGACCGAGTACAATGAGATCGAAGCAGGGAGGCTGTCCTTCGAAAAACTCCTTCAGTTCAGCGGCATAGAGCATGGCAGCCTGTTCAGCTCCCTCCTCGCAGCGGGTGATGGGATGGATATGCTCCGGCGGAACATGGACATGATCCAGGAGAGCCCGGCGCACCATGGTCTCGTTGCGCCGTTCGTCTCCGTCGGGCAGACAGCGTTCATCTCCCCAGAAGAAATGACAGGCGTGCCATGGAATCTGCTCGGCCAGCGGTTTTTGAGCCAGCAGCTCGTAGGTACGGCGTGGTGTGCTGCCGCCTGCCAGCAACACAGAAAAGCGGCCATGATCGGCCAGTGCCAGCCTGGCGCGTTCCGCAAAAAAAGCAGCGGCTGCTTTACTCAGCAACTCCGCATCGTGGTGAATGGTAATGGCTGTCATGGTCTTTATCCGCCAGTGGTCGGCTGCAGCCAGCTGTGCCGCTGGCGGGCAATCATGAGATCGGCTGATTCCGGACCCCAGGTGCCGGCCGCATATTCGGAAAGGCCTGCTGCCGGTACGGCATCCCAGGCGTGAAGAATCGGGCTGACCACCTCCCAGGCACTCTCGATCTGGTCGGCCCGCATGAACAGTGTGGCATCACCGCGAATCACATCAAGCAGGAGGGTCTCATAGGCCTCGGGGGCCGGGGTGCGAAAAGCCTCGTCATAGCGGAAGCGCATTTCCGCCGTTCCCAGAAGCATGCGTGTACCGGGCTGTTTGACCTGAATACGGGTTCCGATGCCTTCTTCGGGCTGAATACGGATAACGATACGGTTCTGCTGCCAGTTTTCCACCGCAGCAGCCGGGAAGAACTGATGGGGCGGGTCATGAAACAGGACCGTGATCTCCGACACCTTTACCGGCATCCGTTTTCCGGTGCGAAGGTAAAACGGGACACCCTGCCAGCGCCAGTTGTCGATATGAAAGGTGAAAGCACCGTAGGTTTCCGTGGTGGAATCCGGGGCCACTTTTTCCTCCTCACGGTATCCGGGCACTGATTTCCCCAGGACGGTCCCGCTGCGGTACTGTCCCCGTACGGCCAACCGATGGATGGCATCCGGGGGGAACGGCCGGATGGCACGGAGAACATCCACCTTCTTGTTGCGGACATCGTCGGCAGCAAACGAAATCGGCGGCTCCATGGCAACGAGACAGAGGAGCTGGAGCAGGTGGTTTTGAACCATATCACGCAGTGCACCGGCCCGGTCGTAATAGTCGCCCCGTCCCTCCACGCCGACGGTTTCGGCAACTGTGATCTGGACCTGGTCGATATATCGCCGATCCCAGACAGGTTCGAACAGGGAGTTGGCAAAGCGAAAGGCAAGGATGTTCTGTACCGTCCCCTTACCGAGATAGTGATCGATGCGGTAGATTTGTGACTCGACGAACATCTCGCCCAGAAAGCTGTTCAGGTCCCGGGCAGATGCAAGATCATGACCAAATGGTTTTTCTACGACAAGCCGGTCGTGGACACAGTCGCGGCAGACGCCCAGACGCTGCAGCATGGCGGCTGCAGGTTTCATCATGGTCGGCGGGATGGCCAGATAGTAAATCCGGTTGGCTCGTTGTCCCCAGTCGGACTCGATTGCCTGCAGGCGGGTGCTGAGTGCCAGTCCGGAGGCCGGACTGTTCACATCTTCGGCAAGATACGAAAGAGCGGCGGCAAAGGCCTGCCACTGTTCCTCATCACCGGCACCGCGACGTGAGAACCGTTCCACGCCCTCCCGCAGTTGCCCGCGGAACTCATCGTCTGTCAGCTGTCTGCGGGAAATTCCGATGATGGCAAGCTGATCGGGAAGATGCCGGTCCAGATGGAGGTTGTAGAGTGCCGGGATCAGTTTGCGTTGCGCCAGATCACCGGCTGCCCCGATGATGGTTATGATCGTGGGGGCAAGGGGTTGTGTTTGCGACATGATTTATCTCCCGTCGGTTGAGGGTTCACTGTGGCCGCCGAACTGCCAACGCAGGGCAGAGAGAAGCTGATCGGCGAACTCAGCGCGACCCCGTGAGCTGAACCGCTGGAAGAGGGCGGCACTCAAGACCGGCACCGGTACCCCCTCATCAATGGCAGCGTGGATGGTCCAGCGTCCTTCACCGCTGTCGGATACCTGCCCGGAAAAGCCGTTCAGCTCCGGGCTTTCGGTCAGAGCGCGGGCACACAGATCAAGAAGCCAGGACGGGATAACCGAACCCCGGCGCCACAGTTCGGCAATATCAGCCAGGTTGAAGCTGTACTGATAGAACTCCGGGTGCTCCAACGGGGTGGTTTCTGCATCATGAACCTGAGAGGCCAGTCCGATGTCGGCATGCCGAAGGATGTTGAATCCTTCGGCATAGGCCGCCATCATGCCGTACTCGATCCCGTTGTGGACCATCTTGACAAAGTGGCCGGCACCGCTCGGACCGCAGTGAAGGTAGCCTTTCTCTGCTGTGGATTCTGTTGTGCGGCCGGGTGTTATCGGCACCTCGCTATGACCGGGTGCCAGATCGCGAAATATCGGATCAAGATGGCCGACCACGGCTGCTTCGCCACCGATCATCAGGCAGTAGCCGCGTTCCCGCCCCCATACACCGCCGCTCGTACCGACATCAAGAAAGTGCAAACCGCGATCCCGGAGCTCTTTACTCCGCCGTACAGCATCATGGTAGCGTGAGTTGCCGCCGTCAACAACGATATCTCCGGTGCTCAGCAGCGGTAACACTTCAGTGAGCACGGCATCCACTGATCCTGCCGGTACCATCAGCCAGACAATACGCGGTGTCTGCAGTTGCTTGATAAAGTCCGGGTAGGTATGGGTCCCTGTTGCTCCATCTGCCACAAGGGTAGCAACAGCCTCCGGTCGCCGGCCATACACAACGCATTGGTGCCCCTTATCCAGCAGTCGGCGTACCATGTCACCGCCCATACGGCCGATTCCGATCATACCTATTTGCATTGTCTTTCCTCCACCTGGTTCCTGTTGTTCAAAAAATCGGTTGTCTGTACTCGTGGATCACGGCAGCCACCATGGCAGGATATATCCGTTCCGGGAGATCTGCCGCACAAAAAAACACGGATGATCAAGCCGGGGCCCGGTTGTTTAACCAAGCGCAACATCAAGGATCATCATGGTGGTAAAACCAATCATCGTGGCTATGGTGACAAAGTCGATGTTCTTGTGATTGCGTTGAGATTCCGGAACAAGTTCTTCAACCACCACAAAGATCATGGCACCGGCGGCAAAACAGAGGGCATAGGGCAGGATAAACTGCATTTTGATGACAAACAGTGCGCCCAGAACCCCGGCGATGGGTTCAACTATTCCCGATGCCTGACCAAGAAAAAAACTTTTACCCCGGCTCAACCCTTCGCGGCGAAGCGGCATGGACACCGCTGTGCCCTCGGGGAAATTTTGCAGACCGATACCGATGGCCAGGGCAATGGCTCCCCCCAGGGTGGCGGTCGGCAGCCCGGCTGAGACTGCACCGAAGGCAACACCCACGGCCAGCCCTTCGGGAATATTATGTAAGGTGATGGCTAAAACCAGTAAGGTGGAACGCTGCCATGAGGTCTTGATCCCTTCCTGTTCCGATGTGGCCATACTGGGATGGAGATGAGGCAGGATCTTGTCGGTCAGCCGCATGAAGATTCCACCGGCCATGAAACCGATGGCAGCGGTGAGCCAGGGGATGAGCTCCAGCTGTTCGGCCATCGCGATTCCGGGGGCCAGCAGCGACCAGAAGCTGGCGGCAATCATGACGCCGGCGGCAAACCCGAGCATGCCGTCCAGGATCTTTGGTTTGATTTCACGGCCCAGAAAGACCAGAGCCGCACCTGCGGCGGTGAGTGCCCAGGTGAAGAGAGTGGCGAGTAATGCCTGCGTAACGGGGCTGAGGTTCTGTAGGTAGTCGATCATGGTCGTCTGGTTGCAGAGAAAGGTGGTTTGTTCAACACAGGGATCTGATGTCCCGATATGCGGTTTTCTTGTCAGCAGTGCTTCTGCGACCGGTCAGGGTCGTTAACCCGCCTATCGTACAGTGCTTTTGGTTTGTCTTCAACCCGATCGCAGAGCGTTTTGAGGATTTTGACGGCGGCAGGGTTTGTTCATGGGCTTTTCCCGGAGTAAAAGAGATGAGTGTGCTACCGGTTCGAGCAACTGCAATAACGCAATACTTCCCGAACCTGATCCATCAACTTGAATTTTTGATTTGGTTTGAACTTCGGCTTTTGTTCCATTGCGTTCATCCGCCTGTTGCAATGACACCCATAGGGGCAATTCTCACATCGGATCAGACGTTGGACAACGGCCGTTGACTTGAACTTGAAAAGGCGTTTGTATCTGGAACTATCAACTTGCTGACGAATCGAACTATGCAGGCCAAATCAGGGGAAACCAGGGACACTTCCCATATTGTCTGTTGCGAGCTATCAGCTTTGACCGTATTATCCGCACCATGCCAAGAACTGCACTCATCATAGCGGCCGGCTATCCGCATCATATCACGCAGCGCGGTAATAATCGCGCCACCGTCTTTTTCGATGATGAGGACCGGCAGACGTATTTGAAGGTATTGGCAGGATATGCCCAAAGATATCATGTGCGTATCCGGGCGTATTGCCTGATGAACAATCACATTCATCTTCTTGTCGTGCCGGAGACGGCAACCGCTCTCTCACGAGGAATCGGCAGTACCAACCTGATGTATACCCAGTATCTCAACCGCAAGCTGAATCAGTCTGGACGCATCCGGCAAAACCGCTTTTTCTCTTGCGTAGTTGAAAGTGATCAGTAGCTTTGGGCAGTGGCTCGCTACATCGAGCGTAATCCATTGAAGGCCGGTTTGGCGGCGAGTGCGGAGACGTATCGCGGATGGAAAAACTCATTAAGCGCGTTAAATCGCACACTTTTCGCCACAGTTTCGCGACCCATCTTTTACAAGCTGACTGCGACATACGGACAATCCAAACGATGCCGGCCCACACCGATGTGAGAACAACGATGATGTATACCCACTGCGTGCCAGGCAAGACGGCAAAAGAGGCAAAAATCCCATTGGATTTTAAGCATCATTTCACCGTGGAATATAATAAACTCGGCATGTTTTTTGCTTTTATCGTTAACAACACTATTGAGTGTATTAGCTGGACGATTCCGTCCAGCTAATACCTTGTTATACATCACTGAGATCGAAAGGGGGGAATGAATGAGCACGAAGCAAATACACGTATTTATCAGCCACTCGTGGTCTTACTCGGGGCACTATGACACTCTCTCCGATTGGATCTTCGGGAGAAATTGGAGCGCAGGGCAAGCGTCCCTTGATCTTCGAGACTTCTCCGTTCCGCGCAACGACCCCGTCCACAAGGCCAATAACGATGCGCAGTTAAAACAAGCGCTCTTTGACCAAATATCCCGTAGTCACGTAATAGTCATCCCGACAGGGATGTACGCTAGCTATAGCAAGTGGATTCAAAAAGAAATTGAAGGATCACAGGGCTACAGAAAGCCAATACTTGCAGTCAACCCGTGGGGCGCGCAGCGCACTTCTTCAGTCGTAAGCTCGGCTGCGGCAAAGCTGGTCGGCTGGAATGCTGATAGTGTTGTTGGAGGTATTTGGGAGCTGTACAAGCAATGAGCGCATTGCAGGTCACGTCTGATGATCTTCCCGGCTTATATCAGTCAGCCGATCAAGCCTCACTGAATGCTCAGAAGAGCTACTTTTTCGGGCTGCGCGGGTATTTGTGTTTTCTTGTTCTTGCCGCATTTGTGTCTTACCTGTACCCCAATGATGCATGGGGCGCCTTGGCGTCGGCTGCTTTGTTCTTGCTTACTCTCGGAATACTCGTGTTCCTTCGAGTAACCAAGCCAGACGATACTTGGTACAACGGCAGGGCTGTTGCTGAGTCAGTAAAAACTAGATCGTGGCGTTGGATGATGAGGGCGGAGCCATATGTGAACGCCGCCAAGTTGGAGATTGTGTCAAAAGAATTTCTCAATGATTTAAAAGCGATTCTGGACCAGAACAAGAGTTTGTCTCACTCGCTACAAAGTACGGATGCAGTAAGTGATCCTATATCCGAAACAATGTTGAGAGTCAGAGCGTTGGATGTATCAGCTCGGCTTTCCATTTACGTCGAACAAAGGATCAAGAACCAATCCGATTGGTACTGGCTGAAATCGAGGTTTAATAAACGTCGCAGTCTTCAGTGGTTTTGGGTATCGGTAGCGCTGCACATCGTGGCGATCGCGATGCTGTTGTATCGAGTAAAAGACCAAAGTGTTGCGTTGCCCGTAGAAGTCATTGCAACGGCAGCTGGCGCCGCTCTTACTTGGCTTCAGGCAAAGAAGCACAACGAGCTAAGCTCTGCATATGCACTCACTGCTCATGAGATTGTTCTTATAAAGGCTGAGTCAGTGCTGTCTCATAAATGATCAATAAAAGGAGGCTCGGAGCGCTCTTTGGAGTATAATGTTTTTGCGAAAAAGATCATACATACCAAGGAGATCCGAGCCATGGCCTATAGCGACACAGTGCTGA
>JAAYDD010000097.1 GCA_012729435.1 Desulfobulbus sp. | reverse complement strand
TCAGCACTGTGTCGCTATAGGCCATGGCTCGGATCTCCTTGGTATGTATGATCTTTTTCGCAAAAACATTATACTCCAAAGAGCGCTCCGAGCCTCCTTTTATTGATCATTTATGAGACAGCACTGATTTCAAGAGGAGAGTACTATGCAGAAAACCGTTTGCATAACCGGCGCCACCTCCGGATTCGGGCGGGCATGCGCCCAGCGATTTGCGGCAGAAGGGTGGCGGCTGATTGTGAGTGGCCGTCGCACGGAGCGGCTCCAGGAGCTGGTGCAGGAACTGAAGAGTGTACCTGTCCATGCGGTCTCCCTGGACGTCCGTAACCGGGAAGCGGTGGCTGCCATGGTGCACCAGCTTCCCGAAGAGTTCCGTGCCGTCGATGTCCTCATCAATAACGCCGGTCTGGCCCTCGGGCTTGAGGGGGCCCATGAGGCCAGTCTTGATGACTGGGAAACCATGATAGATACGAACATCAAGGGGCTCTGCTACCTGACCCGTTGCCTCCTGCCCGGCATGGTGGCACGTGATCAGGGGCACATCATCAACATGGGCTCGATTGCCGGTACCTATCCTTACCCGGGTGGAAATGTTTACGGAGCCACCAAGGCCTTTGTCCGGCAGTTTTCAAGAAATCTCCTCACTGACCTGGTCCATACCCGGATACGGGTCACCAATATCGAGCCGGGTCTGGCTGAGAGCGAGTTCTCTCTTGTCCGGTTTCACGGGGATAAGGAAAAGGCCGATACAGTCTATAGGGGTACTCAGCCGCTGGTACCAGCGGATATTGCCGAAATAGCCTACTGGGTGACCACTGTGCCGCCGCATGTCAATATCTGCACCGTTGAAGTTATGCCGACGTGCCAGAGTTGCGGGCCGTTCGCCATTCATCGGGAAACCTGAACAGGGGGAAGTTATGCGACGAGTCGTGATTACCGGCATGGGTATTGTCTCACCTCTGGGCGACACTGCGGAGGAGGTGCTGGATTCACTCAGGGAAAGCAGATCCGGTATCCGTTATCATGCCGAATATGAGAAGATCGGATTACGATCCAGGATAGGGGCGTTTACCCGGGTTGATCTTAAACAGCAGATTGATAAAAAGCATCTTCGTTTCATGGGGAACGCTGCAGCCTATGCCTCAATTGCCATGCAACAGGCCATCCGGGACAGCGGGCTGCATGAGGACGAGGTCAGTAATCCCCGCACCGGTCTGATCATCGGCTCCGGCGGCACGTCTGCCGAGAATGTGGTGGCCACTGCTGATGTCATGCGCAAAAAAGGTTTGAAGCGGCTTTCTCCCTTCATGGTTCCACGAACCATGAGCAGTACGGTTTCCGCCTGTCTGACCAGTACCTATCAGATCCGGGGGCTCTGCTACTCCATCTCTTCGGCCTGTGCCACCGGTTCGCACTGTATCGGCAGTGCAGTCGAGCAGATTCAGATGGGAAAGCAGGATGTGGTGTTTGCCGGCGGCGCGGATGAAGAACACTGGACCCAGACCGCCATGTTCGATGCCATGGGCGCTCTTTCGACCAGATTCAACGATACACCGGCACAGGCCTCACGCCCCTATGATCGCGATCGTGACGGCTTTGTTGTTGCCAACGGTGCAGGTCTGGTTGTGCTGGAGGAGTATGAGCGGGCAAAAAGGCGGGGAGCTCCCGTTTATGCCGAGGTGGTGGGGTATGGTGCCACGGCGGACGGCTCGGAGATGGTGCAACCCTCCGGTGAGGGAGCGGTGCGCTGTATTCGTCTGGCCCTAGAGACAGCCGGAAGGGATATTGATTACATCAATGCCCACGGTACATCGACGCCGATCGGTGATCTGGTTGAGCTGCGTGCTATCCGGGAGGTCTTTGGTCCGGATAACCCGCCGATCAGTTCAACGAAATCCCTCTCCGGTCACAGTCTCGGAGCAGCCGGAGTCCATGAGGCTATTTACAGCATGCTGATGCTCAACCACGGATTTATCTGCGGTTCCGCAAATATTGAGCATTTGGATCCGGAAGCGGAGGGGCATAATCTTGTCCTCAACAACCGCGATGCCCGCCTGACAACGGTGATGAGCAACAGTTACGGCTTTGGCGGCACCAATGCCTGTCTGATTTTCCGGAAAGTCTGAAAGACGGCGGTATGCCCAGGATCTCCCCGGTGTACTGTTGCAACAGCTTCTCCTGAAAAGACGCTTTCAGAGGAACTGCAGCGCCCGGATGCCCAGGTGCAGCACGACCAGCGCGTACAGGGCGGCCACGACATCATCAAGCATGATGCCGAGTCCGCCGTGCAGATGCCTGTCGATCCAGCCGACCGGATAGGGTTTGATAATATCAAAGAAACGAAAGAGAATAAAACCCGCGAGCAGGGTCACCGGATGGAACGGGATAAAACTAAGCGTGATCAGCTGGCCGACGATCTCATCAATGACCACAATGGACGGATCGCCCCGGTCAACGATTTTCTCAGCAGCTCCGGCACAGAACACACCGATGATAAACAGCACACCGACCGCAAGGAGGTAGGCAGGCGCATTCAGACGGCTTAACGGTAACCACAGCAAGACACCGACAGCCGAACCCCAGGTGCCGGGCGCTTTGGGCAGGTGACCGCTGCCGGCTCCGGTGGCAATGAACATCAGTAAACGATCCATGGTTGTTGCTCTCAAAGAGAATTTGTCTAAAGTTCAGCTTTGCTGTGGACTGCTGAAAGGGTGAACCGGACCCGGGAGACCCGCGGTCCACCGGACGACGTGTTCTGACCGGTGCACTCTGTCCGGCCTTGCTGGCCCGATATAATCGGGCCGCCCCGGGATGTTGTCAAGTGCATTGTTTGATCCGTTTCTCTGCCCCCGGCTGTAATATCGCGTCAGGTGTGACTGCCGCGGTGATGTGCCTCCCGCTGTACCGCCGCGTAGACCGTTTGCAGCGGGATGCCTTCTTTCTCTGCCAGGGCCCGGCAGGACTCATACTCAGGAGTGATCATCGTGCCGGTGGGAGTGGTGATCTGTTTGGCGGTCACGTCCCCCCACGGTGTGGTGACGACGAGGGGGAGTCGCGGCAGGGTGAGACGCTGTTCAGATCGCCACCGCAGACCGATGGTGGAGGTCTCGCTGAAGAGAATGGTGGTGAGTGCCGGACGGGCAGTGGATTCTGTGATCACCCGAAGAAGGAAACCCGGTCGTCCTTTTTTCATATGCATCGGAATGAGACAGACGTCAAGGGCCCCGGCCGCCAGCAGCCGCTCACTGACATGAGGCCAGAGCTCCGGATTCCAGTCATCTATATGCGTTTCGATGACATCAACCTCCTGAGCCTCGGTCATCTCCCGGCTCTCGCCGATCAGCAGACGAAGGAGGTTGGGCCGGCCGTCGCGGCGATGGAGCGTGCCGGCACCATAGCCGGTCTGCAGGAGACGCATCGCCGGCATGGGGCCGAAGTCGCTCGTCAGTTCCCGCACCAGGGCCGCTCCGGTCGGTGTGACCAGCTCCTGATCGATGTTCAAGCCGTAAACCGGTACACCTTCAAGAAGGCGACAGACTGCCGGACTCGGCAGCGGGATGTCGCCGTGACTGCAGTGCACCCATCCGTGTGTCATGGGAAGTGGTGAACAGCAGAGACGGTCGATGTTCAGATAGGAAAGTCCCGCCACTGTGCCGACAACGTCCAGTATTGCATCCACAGCACCCACCTCATGAAAATGGACGGATTCCACTGTCGTGCCGTGCACTGCGGCCTCTGCTCCGGCCAACCGGGCGAAGACGGCAAACGACCGATCCCGGACAGATGCCGGAATGTCTGCCTGATTGAGAACGTCGTGAATATCCTGTAAATGACGATGCGGATGTTCGTGATGCTCTGTGTCAGAAATCTGAACCCGGGTGGCGACAAGCCCCTGTACGGTTTTCCGGGTGACGGTCAGTTTGTATCCGGCCGGCAGTAATCCGGAAAAGAGCTCGCGAAGATAGGATTCCGGTACACCGGCATCAAGGAGGGCTCCAAGCAGCATGTCGCCGCTGACCCCGGAAAAGCAGTCAAGATAGGCGGTACGCATCAGGTAATCCTCGTTTGTGATTTGATGGGGGAGCCGTGGAGCCACGTTTTGACAGCCATCCGTTTCCTGCCTTCCGGCTGAATGTCATGGATGCGCAGACAGTCCTCACCGGTGGCGATCAGCAATCCCTGACTGTCCGCCCGACAGATGGTGCCGGGTGGATCAGCCGCACGGATCGGCACCACTTCCGGGGTGAAAAACCGGTATCGTTTTTGCCCGATATACCCGTAGGCAGACGGCCAGGGATCAAGGCCGCGAACCAGGGAGTGCAGTTGCCGGGCAGCCAGACTCCAGTCGACATGGCCCATCTCTTTGGAGAGCATGGGAGCGCTGCTGGCTTTGCTGTGATCCTGCGGAGTGCGGATGAGACGTCCTTCCTTGAGCCGGCTGACGGCGTTTCCGAGAATATCCCCCCCGAGCCGGGCCAATCGGTGAAACAGTTCACCGGCGGTTTCCTGCGGCCCAATGGGAACCGGTGCGGTCAACAGGATATCACCGGTATCCATACCCTCGTCCATCTGCATGATGGTGATGCCGGTCTCTGTTTCCCCATTTATCACAGCCCACTGTATGGGTGCTGCGCCACGGTACTTCGGTAAGAGCGAGCCGTGGACATTGATAGCGCCGAGCGGCGGCAGGCTGAGCACCGGGCCGGGTAAAATTTTGCCGTAGGCAACGACTACGAGAAGATCAGGAGCGAGTTCCCGAAGCTCGTTCAGGAAATCGCCGGTTCGTATGGAGGCCGGCTGAAGGACCGGAATGCCGTACTGTTCAGCCAGGATCTTTATCGGCGGTGCACTGATGCGCTTGCCTCGACCGCGTGCCTTGTCCGGCTGGCAGACAACGGCCACCACCCGGTCCGGTCCGTCCAGAAGAGCCTGCAGGGACGGTACCGCAAAGTCGGGCGTACCCATGAAAACGATGCGCAACAGGGAACTCATTCCTGTTCCTGGAGGATTTTTTTCAGTTTTTTCTTGTACAGGGCACGTTTGAGCGGGCTGAGACGATCTATGAACAGAGTACCGAGCAGGTGATCGACCTCATGCTGAATGATACGGGCATAACGATCTTCAGCTGTGAATTCGAGCGGATTTCCCTGGATATCCTGGGCAGTAACGAGAATCTTCTGAAAGCGTTTGACCTTGGCGTAGCATTCGATCACACTCAGGCAGCCTTCGTCATCAAGAACACTCCCCTCACCATTGCTGATCACGGGGTTGACCAGGGTGATATAGGAGCGGGGGTTTTCCACTGTTGAACGATCAACAACAACGACCTGGAGCGGAACCCCGATCTGGTTGGCGGCCAGACCCACGCCCGGAGCAGCGTACATGGTTTCCGCCATGTCTTCGGCAAGAGTCTGGAGCTCGTCATCAAAGGCGGTTATTTTTTTTGCCTTTTCCCGGAGTACCGGGTGTGGATGGGTAAGAATTGTACGAATAGCCATGGGTTATGTTTCCTGGTAAGCTGACATCAATGTACTGCTGTGCTATAATTGTGTGTTATGTAATCAGTTTGTTGTCGAAAGTAAAGATGCGCCGCTTCCCGAAGAAGAGATCAGAGGAGTGGCTTCTTGTTTTTCCGTCTTTTGTTGTGTAGGGTGCAGACCTGATTTTTTTTAGGGACAGTGTATGGTAGGAAAAGTTGATCTGAATGAGGGACTGGCTTTGCTGCGTCAACCGGCTTTACCTCTGGTAAGCATTGCCCAGTTTATTTATCTGACCGGTGATTTCACAACAGTTGAGGAAGTGATTGCCGAGTTTCCAAAGGATATTGAGACCGATTATACCTGCTACCCTGAACCGGGCGAAGTGCTGACACCATATGTGGATCTGCTGGAAGAGTTGAGCATCTTGAAAGCCGGAGCTTCGCCGGACACACCGGTGACGGGTCCTGACGGTGAACCCGTTGACGCTATGACCGCGGTCACGGCATTAGTGGCACAGCGTGTCCTTACCCGTGAGCTTGAACAGATAAACAGTCTGCTCTGTGCCCCCTGCTCCTGTACCTTGTGTTGTGTCGGCCCGACACCTGACATGGTACAGCGTTATTTCGAGATTCCGCTCGGTGATGAGGAAACAGCGCTTTTCCCCATCCACAGGATCGATTCATCCGGGTCCCGGGCAAGGAGGATCGACCATGAACCGCTGCTGCAGGTGGAGGGGCGCGATTTTTTTATGAGGCCTGATCCGGTGCTGATCCACTGGCAACCCGGATGGAGCCTGGTTCTTCCCACCGGGAGTCGTTGTCCGAATCTGGAAGATGAGGGGCGGTGCCGCATCTACGACGAGAGACCGCAGATCTGCCGCCGGCCGCAGATCTTTCCCTATGTTGTTGAGCCGGTTGAAGAGGAGGGGCAGGCCCGGACGTTTCGTCTTCGCCGGAGTTTGCTGGCCGTTGTTGACTGTCCCTATGTTCAGCTCCTTCGAGATGAAATAGCCGCCTATGCAGCTGCCTGTGAGCTGGAGATGCTGTTTCGTCAGAATAAGGCATGACGTTCTGCCGCTGAACCGTTGCCGCCGTCTTTCTGTTTCAGAAGTATGTGAAAAAGATGTGGAGTCAGTCCGGTTGTTTGGTTTCACAGGCCGCCTTTTATTCTCTGACTCGATAACAGTTCATAACCATTCATTACAACCATGAATACCACGGTACTCCTGTGCATTATCGGTTCATATCTGATCGGCGCCATTCCGTTTGGACTGCTCCTCTCCAGGGGAAGCGGTGTTGATATCCGCTCCCAGGGAAGTAAGAATATCGGGGCAACAAATGTGGCCCGCCTGGTCGGGAAGAAGATGGGGGCTCTGACCCTGGGGTGCGATATCTTAAAGGGCTTTCTGCCCATGTGGGGCATTGCTCATCTCTTGCAGGGGGAACCCGGGTATGAGGCGATTCTGGGAAGCTGCGGAGCAGCCCTTGTGTCAGGACATATGTTTTCAGTTTATCTGCGGTTCAAGGGCGGGAAAGGGGTCGCCACAGCTCTGGGGATCTTTCTGTATCTGGCGCCGACGGCTGTTCTGGGTTGTATGGCGGTTTTTGCCTGTTGTGTCGGTCTGACCGGGTTTGTTTCCCTCGGCTCCCTGTTCGGCTCGCTCTCCATGCTGCTTTGGCTGTTCATGCTCAAGGCGCCGGCCTGGAAACTCTGGCTGGCCGTCTTTATTGTGTTCATGATCTGGGTAAAGCACTGGCAGAATATAGGCCGCCTGCTGAGCGGTACAGAGAAGAGCTGGCGGAAAAAGGCGGAATCATGAACGCCAAACAGTGGCAGGCCATTGAAAAGGCAAGAAAGGTGCTCAGACTTGGTGAAAGAGCCACCCTGGCCGAGATTAAACGGAGCTACCGGCGTCTGAGCAAGCTTTATCACCCCGATACCGCCGAGTCACAGACAGATGAGGGCAGGGAGAAGATGTACGAGCTCACAGCCGCCTATGAGCTGCTGATGCAGTACTGCAATGAGTACCGATTCCCCCTGCACCGCGACGATGAAGATCTGGACGAGCTGGATCTGTATGATCCGGAGGATTGGTGGCGGGCCCGTTTTGGCCGGGATCCGGTATGGAGCGGGAGAAGGAAACGTAAGCGCTGATCCTGCGGAGGGCCGGCCGTTCGCTGTCTGCCGCTGTGAGCCGGACAACCTGTACAGGATGGACAAGAGTACCTTTTACATAGTTAGGAGCAACAGGGATGCACATTCCTCAACTGATACACAATCGGAGTCCGTTTGTTTCCCTAGAGTTTTTTCCGCCGAAGAAACAGGAGGAATGGCCGGCCTTCCTGGAAGCCGCACGGGAACTGGGCCGGCTGCAGCCTCTGTTTGTTTCCGTGACGTACGGGGCCGGGGGGTCCACCCAGTCCAATACCCTGGAGATCTGCGAACAGCTGATCCGCACCTGCGGCTTTGAAATCATGCCGCACCTTACGGGTGTGACTGCTGACACTGAGAAGATTGACGGTTTTCTGACCGCCATCAAAGGGCTGGGAATTGACAATGTCTTGGCCCTGCGCGGAGATCGACCCGCCGGTTATACCGGTACAGATGCTGAGCTGTTCGCCACCTTTCCTCATGCTTCGGATCTGGTGGCCTATATCCGGAGGCATCATCCGGCCCTTGCTATCGGCGTGGCCGGTTTTCCGGAGGCCCATGCGGAAGCGCCTTCCATTGCCGAAGATCTGGCAGTTATGTGCCGGAAGGTGGAAAGCGGTGCGGATTTTGTCATCACACAGCTTTATTTCGACAACCGTGTCTATTTCGACTATGTCGAGCGTCTGCGGTCCCGCGGTGTCACTGTTCCGGTGATACCCGGAATCTTGCCCATACGGAATCTGACATCACTGCGATTTATCCTTGAGATGTGCAATGCCCGCATCCCCGGCCGTTTGATCAACGCTCTGACCAGGGCACATGAAGAGGGAGGCTCTGACGCGGTGTATGAAATCGGGGTCGCCTATGCCCGTGAGCAGATCAGAGGACTGGTTGCAGGCGGTGCTCCCGGTGTCCATCTGTACACCCTGAACAGGGCGGACATGTGCCTGGCGGTTATGGACGGACTCCTCTAGCAGCGGGTCCGGCCAGCCGGCGCAACATCACCCGTACCCGAAGACCGAGCAGAACAGCTGCAGCGGTCAGTGCGCAGATCAGGCCGATCCAGAATCCCTGCGGACCGGATTCCATACCTCCCAGGTTTGCCAATCCGAAGCCATACCCCAGTGGCAGACCAATACCCCAGTACGACAGCAGTATGAGAAGCAACGGGATACGAGTATCCTTGCAGCCGCGGAGTATGCCGCTGCAGCAGACCTGCATTGCATCCGGCAGCTGAAAGATGGCCGCAAAGATCAGAAGTATGGCTGCCAGCCCCTGGACAGCAGGATCGATGGTGTATAGCGATGCGATTTTGTGAGAAAAAACTGATATGATCAGACAGGTGAGGACAGATCCGGTCAGGGACAGGACAAGACCTGTCCGAACAACTCGCCGCAGCCTGGCCAGGCGTCTTCGGCCGATCGTGAAACCAACGCGCACGGTGAGCGCCATACCCAGACTGTAGGGGAGCATGTAAAGCTGGGAGGTGAAGTTGAGGGCAATCTGATGGGCGGCCACCACTTCGGCACCGAGTTTGGCAATGAACAGGGCGATGATGGTGAAGATCGAACATTCAATGAACAGGGTGAATGCCAGGGGTACACCAAGCTTGAGAAAAGGGGCGATGCCGCCGGTGGATCTCCTCTGTCCCGCTCGTCTTGAAAAGAGGTGTGCAGTACCGCTGATTTTACTCCTGGCCAGGAGGAGGGCCATGACAATGAGCATGACCAGAATCGAGAGTGAGGTAGCCCAGCCGCAGCCGGCTCCTCCGAGGGCGGGCAGACCGAGTTTGCCGTAAATGAGAAGGTAGTTGGCCACGATGTTGACCACAAGACCGATAAAACCGGCAATCATTGACAGACGGGGCTTGGCCAGACCGTCCCCTCCTCCTTTCAGAGCAAAGAAGAGACCGCCGCAGGGCAGCCCCCAGGAGATGGCAAACAGGTAGCGGTCCGTGATAAGAATGACTTCAGGCTCAACTCCCATCCATACCATGAACGGCTTCATGCCCCAGAGAAGCGGCATGAATGCTGCTCCTGTGATGCAGCCGATGACCATGCCTTGGCGTATGGAACGGTTGATTCCCCGACTGTCTCCGCGGCCATGTGCCTGGGCCACCAGCGGTGTCACCGCATTCAGCAGGCCGATAAGAAAGAGATAGACCGGGAAGAAGATGGATGAACCCACTGCCACTGCCGCAAGATCAATCGAACTGTACCGTCCGGACATGACCGTATCGACAAAACCCATGGCAGTCTGAGACCATTGGGCCATTACAAGCGGACCGGTCAGACGGAGCAGAACACCTGCATCGTGGACATGAAGACGTGTCGGATTCACAGAAGAGCTGCCTGGTTGATTGCTGGTGGCTGATTGGTGGACAGAACGGTCTTCTCTTTACCCGGCAAAGGTAAATGAGGCAAGAGGAGGCATCGCTGTTCCTGCAGCAGGCGCGACACTTTTTGTGGGAACAGTCTGCAATAATGAGTTGCCTGAAGATTGTCGACAAGAGGGACAGTCAGGTCCCGTGAGGACCTGATGTGCCTGTACAAAAGACAGTGGACAGGGATGATACGGGATCCGGACTGTCCGGTCCTGTCCGGTGACCGTCTCCTCAGACCGACAGATGCCGTGTCTGTCTTTTTGTTAAGGAGTCACCAAGTGTCCGCTGAACAGCAGGGAGTTCGGTGACATGAGTCAGGACGGTTTTAGGCAGTGATCTTCCCCTGATGGTCAGGATGTCTGCAGCCAGGCTGTTGGCCACAACCTCTGCTTCCACACCCTTTATTTCAACAAGATAACCGAACACGAGCTCACAGAGACGCGGCAGACCGATCTGCCACGTTGCTCTGGTCTGGTGAAAGAGCCAGATGGAAAAGTCGTAAAATCCGTGGAACACATCGCCATCCTCCCAGAGCAGAGGAGCGGTACGACGGAAGTTACCGCTGTTGTAGACGAGATCCCAGAACCGGGCCAGTCGTTTCATTGTCTGCATCTGGTTGAAGCTGATCCGGTTGTTGGCAAGAATCTCGTAAGGAGGATCGGGCGAGTAGACCATACCGTGTACCTGATCGTGCCGGTTAATGGCGGTTCCAGAGAGCTTTTTAAGGATGCCGATCTGGATCTCTCCGGCCGTCAGGTTCGTTAACACATTGAGGTCGCGGCCGAACTGTTCCAGCGATTCGCCTGGTAAGCCGACAATGAGGTCAACATGGAGGTGAGCTGTTGTCTGCTGTTCCAGAAAGCTCAGATTCTCCCGGATACGTTGGAAATCCAGCCGTCGGCTGATATTGGCGGCGGTTTCCGGGTGCAGAGTCTGAATTCCGACCTCCAGTTGCAGTGTGCCTGCCGGGAACCTGGTCAGCCGCTCTTTAATGGTTTCTGGAAAGTGATCAGGGATGACTTCGAAATGGGCATGATAGGGAGGTTCTTTTTCAAGAAAAAAATCAAGGATCTGACCGGCTGTGACTGGATTGGCGTTAAAGGTGCGGTCAACAAATTTGAAGGTTCGTGCCCCCCGTTCCCACAGCTGATGCAGAGCGGTCAGGAAACGGTCGATTTCAAAGGGACGCACCTGATGATCAATGGAGGAGAGGCAGAACTCACAGCGGAAGGGACAGCCGCGGGAGGCTTCAACATAGATAAGCCGATGTGCAAGGTCTTCTGCCGTGTAAAATTGATAGGGCAGGGCAAGGGTATTCACATTGACAGGTTTTGCCGGGATGATCCGCTGGAGGGGCGGTGATCCTGAGAGAAGCATCTCACAAAGTTCTGAAAAACTCTGCTCGCCTTCACCCTGGATTAGGTAGTCCGCCTCGCTGAAATCGACCCGGAACGGCTGATGACTGACCTCAGGGCCGCCAAGCACAATGATTGTGTCCGGTGCCACCCGTTTCAGTATCCTGACCAGCTGCCGCACCTCCATCGCATTCCAGATGTATACGCCGATGCCGACCACCTTTGGTGCTGATTGTAGAATCTGTTCGGCAATGTCGGCTGTGTGGTCGGTCAGGCAGTATTCCTGGATCAGCGTCTCCGATTGCAGGGTCTTCAGATTGGCATAAAGCCAGCGCAGGCCGAGGTTTGCATGAATATACCGGGCATTGATGGTGGTCAGGATGATGGCTGACATGGGAGATGACGGTGTGTGAAGATACAGTTCGTTTTTTTCCGGCGGATACGCAGTGCCCGGTCGGGCTTCACACGTTGAGTCCGGTGTGGAGATCAGCGCTTTTCCGGTCACGCAGCTGCATGAGCCTGTTCCCTCCCCGGTTTTCTGACATCTGCCCTGAAAGACAAAAAATCATTGTTTCTGCAGTTGCTCACGAAGTACTTTATGAAGGATGCCTCCTTCGCGGTAGTAATCGATTTCCGCCCTGTTGTCGAGACGGAGCCGCAGTGAAGCTGTTTCACAGGTGCCGTCTGCGCGGTCGATACGCATCAGAAGTTGCCCGCCTGGTTCGAGCACGCCGGTGAGACCGGTTATGCTGATCTGTTCACTCCCGTCCAGATGCAGGGTTTGTGCATCAACCCCTTCAGGAAACTGGAGCGGCAGTACACCCATGCCGACCAGGTTGGATCGGTGAATGCGTTCAAAAGAGGAGGCGATCACTGCCCGAACGCCAAGGAGCATGGTTCCTTTGGCTGCCCAGTCCCGGGAAGAACCTGTGCCGTAGTCCTGCCCGGCAAAGATGACGAGCGGGACCTGCTGTTGTTTATACCGGAAAGCTGCCTCATAGATGGACATCTCAATGCCTTCGGGCCAGAGTTTAGTCCAGCCGCCTTCCCGTTCGACCATTTGATTTCTGATGCGGATATTGGCAAAGGTTCCCCGCATCATCACCTCATGGTTGCCGCGTCGGGATCCGTAGCTGTTGAACTCGGCAGGTGGAACACCAAGTTGCTGGAGGTACTGACCGGCAGGTGTCTCTGGTCCGATTGCTCCGGCCGGACTGATATGGTCGGTGGTGATGGAGTCGCCGAAGAGGGCCAGGATCCGGGCATCGACAATATCGGTTGTCGGCGGAGCCTGCGGTGCGAAGTCACTAAAAAAAGGCGGTTCACGGATATAGGTGGAATCAGGATCCCATTGGTATACGTCACTTTTTTCTTTTGACAGATTGCGCCATTGCTGATCGCCGGCGAAGACCGATGCATAGGTGCCGGTAAACAGATCGGGTTTGAGATGTTCCTGCACCACAGCCCGGATCTCTTCTTTACCTGGCCAGATGTCACGAAGATAGACAGGCTGTCCCTGATGGTCTGTGCCAAGCGGGGTGTTCTCCAGATCAGTCAGGACTGTGCCGGCCAGAGCATAGGCCACCACGAGCAATGGTGATGCGAGGTAATTGGCCCGTACCTGTGGGTGGATACGGGCTTCAAAGTTACGGTTGCCGCTGAGTACAGCGGCGACCACCAGGTTTTTCCGGGTAATGGCGGTACTGATGGATTCGTCCAGCGGGCCGGAGTTGCCGATACAGGTGGTACAGCCGTAGCCGACCACATAAAAGCCAAGAGCTTCAAGATCAGAGAGCAGACCGCTCTGTTCCAGGTAACGGGTGACTGCTTTGGAGCCCGGGGCCAGGCTTGTTTTGACCCAGGGTTTACGGGTGAGGCCGCGGGCCCTAGCCTTTCGGGCCAGAAGACCTGCACCGATCATGACATCCGGATTGGATGTATTGGTACAACTTGTAATGGCGGCGATGACCACGGAACCGTTGGTGAGACCGTCAGCTGTGTCGGCAGACGCATTTCGGGGAAGCAGGGATGCAAACTGTCTTGTGAAATCGTGCTGTATTGCTGCAGGCGAGAGCAGGTCCTGGGGGCGTTTAGGGCCGGCAAGACTTGGTTTCACCTCTTCAAGACTGATGTGGTAGACGATCGAATATTGCGGCTCCGGGCTGTCAGGTGTAAAAAAGAAGCCCTGCGTCCGGCAGTACTGTTCGACAAGGTTTACCTGGGCTTTTGATCGGCCGCTTGCTTCAAGATATCGCAGGGTCTCCGCATCCACCGGGAAAAAACCCATGGTGGCACCGTATTCCGGGGCCATATTGGCGATGGTTGCCCGGTCAGGGAGACTCAGGCCGGTCAGGCCCGGGCCGAAAAATTCGACAAATCGGCCAACCACTCCCTTGCTGCGCAGAAAACTGGTTACGGTCAGTACAAGATCTGTGGCAGTGGTGTCGGGTCTGAGACTACCGGTGAGGCGAACTCCCACCACCTCAGGGATCTGGAGCGGATAGGGATGGCCGAGCATGACTGCTTCGGCTTCAATTCCCCCCACTCCCCAGCCCATGACACCAAGACCATTGATCATGGTGGTGTGAGAATCCGTACCGAGTACACTGTCCGGATAGAGGGTGGCTGTCCCGTCATGGCCGTTACAGGTCACCACTGACGCCAGGAATTCGAGGTTCACCTGGTGGACGATACCGCTTCCCGGCGGGACCACCCGGAAATTCTTAAAGGCCTGCTGTCCCCAGTGGAGCATGGTGTACCGTTCCCGGTTACGGGCCATCTCAAGTTCGGTATTGTACCTGAGAGCTTCAGCATCGGCAGCCCGGTCAACCTGGACACTGTGATCAATGATCAGATCCACCGGGATCAGGGGGTTCATCGCAGCAGGATCGCCTCCGTGCCGGGCCAGTGCGGACCGCATGGCTGCCAGATCAACCAGAGCCGGTACACCGGTGAAGTCCTGAAGGATGATCCGTGCGGGCATAAAAGGGATGGCAGCATCCGGTACAGCTTCCGGTTGCCAGCGGGCTAGGGTTTCGATATCTGCGGCATGCGCCTGGCCTCGGGAAGCCTGCCGGAGCAGGTTTTCCAGCAGAAGGCGCAGGCTGTACGGCAGACGTTCCAGGGGGCCGGCAGCCAGTGCTGCCAGAGTCTGCCGTACCGGAAAGATGGTGTAGTCGGTGCCGTTTACATGCAGGGGTGCCGGGAAAAATAACTGCTGTTGCTGGATCGTCATACTGATTGCCTCGGTGGGAAGATTGGTGCTGTTTCTCTCATCTCTTACCCGATCCGTCCGGTTCTCGACAAGAGGAAGAGATATGTTCATCAGGAGCTTTCGTGCCTTTTTCCACAGCCGGTCTGCAGGCTGCCTTGCTGTTTTCTGCTGATCATCCTATAATGAAAAACTTCAATTTTTCAATGATCCTCTACTGTGAGCTGGTGCTATGACCAAGACGTATACAGAAATCAATGAAAAAATTGCCTCGGGTAAGGCGGTCGTGCTGACCGCCGAAGAGGTGATCGCCTATGTGGATAAACATGGTCTGGAAACCGCAGCGAAAGAGGTGGATGTGGTGACCACCGCCACCTTTGGGCCGATGTGTTCTTCCGGATGTTTTCTCAACTTTGGGCACAGCACTCCCAAAATGCGCATTACCGAGGCCTGGATCAACGACGTCATGGCCTACTGCGGCATTGCGGCGGTAGATGTGTATATCGGTGCCACCCAGCTGCGCCATAATGATCCGGCCAACATGTATCATCCCGGTGAATTCCGTTACGGCGGCGGTCATGTGATTGAGGACCTGGTTGCCGGTAAAAAGCTGCAGCTCTTCGGTCTCTCCTACGGAACGGACGATTACCCCCGGCGTGAGATCCGGACGATGTTTGACATCAATGATCTCAATCAGGCGATCATGGTCAATCCGCGCAACTGTTATCAGAATTACAATGTTGCCGTCAACGTTTCCGACAAGCGGATCTATACCTATCTGGGCATTCTGCGGGCAAGGATGCGTAATATGACCTACTGTTCCGCCGGGCAGCTTGCACCGCTGTTAAACGATCCGTACTATGAGACCATCGGCGTGGGTACGAGTGTGTGGCTGGCCGGAGCCCGCGGTATTGTTTACGCGCAGGGGACTCAGCACTGCTCCCTGGTCGAACGCAGCGAGAACGGTGTGCCGGTGGAGGGAGCCGGTACCCTTGCCCTGAGCGCCAATATGAAGGAGATGCGTCCTGAATTCGTGCGCGGGGTAAGCTTCAAAGGGTATGGAGTGTCCCTGGCCCTGGGTGTCGGCATCCCCATTCCCATTCTCAATCCTGAGATACTTCGGCGAACCACGGTTCGTGATCGCGATATTCAGGCCTGTGTTATCGACTACTCAACCGACTATCCGGAGAAAACCGACAGGGTGCTGGGACGTTTCTCTTACGAGGAACTGCGATCCGGTGCCGTGGAGCTGATGGGTAAAAAAGTTCCGGTCACCTCACTCTCCTCCTACAATAAGGCGCTTAAGATCTGTAATTTGCTCAAAAGCGAGATCGAGGACGGGCACTTTTTTCTCTCTGAGCCGAGTCAACGATTGCCGCTGAATCAGGGCATGAAATCTCTGACCATAACGGGAGCGGCACGATGATCACCAAAAAAATCTACCTCTATTTTCCCAAAAGCGAGACGGAAAAGCCGATTGTGTATCAGCTTGTCAAAGACTACGATCTGATCGTCAATATCTTTCGTGCCAAAGTAACGCCTGAGGAAGAAGGTTACCTCAGTCTGGAGGTGACCGGAAGTCAGGAAAATATCACCCGCGCTTTTGCTTTCCTTGGTACTTTTGATGTCGTTATACATGCCGGAAATAAGGGGGTGCACTGGGATGAGAGCCGCTGCTCCCACTGTGGCGCCTGTGTGGTTCACTGCCCGCCCGCTGCCCTGGCCATTGTCGACCCGCATACACGTACAATAGCCTTTAACGAGGATCGCTGTATCGAGTGTCTTGCCTGTATTGCCGCCTGCCCGTTCGGTGCCTGTTCTTCGGCCTTTTGATGATCTGAAAGGGCACAGTATGCGAGTCTTCCGAGCGTTTTCCTGGAAGGAAACTAATTTACGGGTGGCCTGCACGGAGTTTGAGCTGGTAACGCACACTGTGGTTGAGGAGAGACGTAAGCTTGAACGCTATCTTGCACGCCATCCGGAATTTCTGACTGCCCTGACTCCGGTGGAACCCTTACCCGATGCCCCTGAACTCGTCAGGCGCATGGCGACAGCCAGCCGTTTAACCGGTGTCGGGCCAATGGCCGCGGTTGCCGGTGCCCTGGCTCAACGGGGTGCAGAGGCCGCGATGGCAGTCGGTTGTCAGGAGGCCATCGTTGAAAATGGTGGCGACATCTTTCTGTATTCGGATCGTGAGGTAACCATTGGTCTCTTTGCCGGCGACAGTGTGATCAGCGGTTCGCTGGCTTTTCGCATCGATCCCGCTGATCTGCCCATGGCTCTCTGTTCCTCTTCCTCGCAAATGGGACATTCCCTAAGTTTTGGTCAGTGCGATCTTGCCACCGTTGCTGCCCGGGACGGAGCTCTGGCCGATGCTGCCGTTACTCTTGTCTGCAACAGGATCCAACACGAACAGGACCTCGTTCCAGTGCTTGATGAGGTCGGATCCATCCCCGGAATTGATGGTATCCTCGCGATTAAAAACGGTAAAATAGGTTTGTGGGGTCATCTGCCGCAACTGGTCCGTCATCGGGACACCTCCACCCGTCGTAAAATAACCCGCGATCTTTACTCTGATTTTCAAGGCTGATCTCTGTGTCGTTATCATCCATTGCGTGCTGCTGGGTGACACAACTCCTGTGCATTTTACCGGCTGCTGTCTTGACATTGATTATGCTCCAGTTATCATGATCTTATCCGCTTTTTGTTGTCCTCACCTGTAACCCCTGTACCATATCATTCAAGAACACGATGGATTTACGGTATGCACTGAAAAGTATACTGCGTTTTTTCCGGTTACCAGCAACTGCTGCATGTTGCGTGCTGATGCTGGGCCTGGCAGGCAGTTACAAAGCCGGTCAGCTGGATACGGATCGTTGTTTAAGTGATGCTCACAGTCAGGCGGTTCGTGAACTGGCCACCCTTCAGACCCGTCTGGAAGGCGTGATCAACACCATGTTCAGCACCATCTCCGGTCTCTCAGATGTCATTGCCTATCAGGGCGGCATCAGTGACGAACTCTTTACAGCACTGGCAAAGCGGGTGATTAAGGGAAACCCGCAGATCCGTAATGTCATGGCCGCACCGGGCGATGTTATTACCCTGCTCTACCCTTTACAGGGTAACGAAAAGGTTTTCGGATTGCGGTATGCGACCATTCCTGAACAGTATGCATCAATAAAAAAGGCGAAACAGAGTGCATGCAGTGTCCTTTCCGGACCGCATGATCTGGTTCAGGGCGGGCGCGGCCTGATTGCCCGGGTGCCGGTGTTTACCGATCGCAGACGACCGCAGGGGGCGACTCCTAGATACTGGGGAGTGGTTTCCTCACTTGTCCATACGGATACCCTGATCAGGCAGAGCGGTATTACGACCACGCCGACCCTGGATGTTGTTGTGCGCCGTAGTGCGGAGAAGAATACGGAGCATTCGGTAATCTGGGGAAACCCCTCACTCCTTTCTGAACAGCCGGTGTCCATGGAATTTCAGGTTTTTGGTGAACGCTGGCAACTGGCAGCCGTCCCCAAAAACGGCTGGCCGCAGCTTCATCCCATCGGTTCACCGATTTTTGGTATCGGCATGATAAACAGCCTGCTTGTGGCTGCATTTATTGGCTGGCTGATCACCCTGCCTCATCAGGAGCGATTGCGAAATGAGGCCTTGCAGCGCGAGATTACGGAACGGCGCCGGGTTGAAGAAAAGCTGCGCCTCTCTGAGCAGAAATATGCCACAGTTTTTCAGATGGTCCCCGATGCTATCGGTATCACAAGAAAAAGCGATGGCTGTTTTTTAGAGGTGAACCCCGGTTTTTTCAGGATAACAGGATGGCGTCATGAAGAGGTCATCGGTTTGAATTCCATTGAGTTGAATATCTGGTCAACAGCAACCAGGGATGCGATCGTGCAGGAAATGAAGAGGAAGGATATAGTTGATAACTATCCCCTTTCATTGTGCACCAGATCCGGGGAATTCCGTCACGGCCTGATATCGCTTGTCCCGATCACAGTCAGAGATGAGGAATGTCTGCTTTTTGTCGGCCGTGATATCACTGAATTAAAAAGTGCTGAACGGGTTCTTGAAAATGAGCGGACACGTTTTATAAACCTGGTTGATTCGGTGGACGGCATTGTCTGGGAGTCGGATGCCACTACCTTTACCTTCTCGTATGTCAGTCGACAGGCCGAGCGTCTCCTCGGTTATCCGGTTGAGGAGTGGTATGGTGAACAGTTCTGGTACGAGCATCTCCACCCGGAGGATCGCGATCGGGTTTCCACGTATGCTCAGACCTGTGCTGCTGGCGGCGGACAGCATGAATTGGAATATCGGTTTGTTGCCCGGGACGGACATACAGTCTGGATTCAGGATTTTATTACTGTGGTAAACGAAGAAGGGGTTCCCCGATGGCGTCGCGGTATCATGGTCGATATCACGCGAAAGAGAGAGGATGAGAAGGAGCGGGAACGGCTGGAGAAACAGTTGCGCCAGGTACAGCGTATCGAGGCAATCGGACGCTTGGCAGGCGGGATTGCCCATGACTTTAACAATAAGCTGACAGTTATTCTTGGTTATGCCGAACTGCTTAAAACATCCGCCGGCGCTGGAGACAGAAAATACAACCAGCTTGATCAGATAATCCAGGCCGCGACCCAGTCGAAGGAGATTACCCGGCAGCTTCTGACCTTTTCCAGACAGGAGGTGATTTCGCCGCAGCTTCTTGATCTGAATGCTCTGGTTATGAGTGTCCGTAAAGGAATGGGGCGTCTGATCGGTGAAGATATCCGTTTCGAAACGAGACTGGCCGATCAGTTATGGGCCATTTATATGGACCCGACGCAGATGGATCAGGTCATCATGAATCTGATTGTCAATGCCCGTGACGCCATGACAAACGGCGGCCGTCTGATCGTCGAGACGGGCAATGTTGAACTCAACGGACTTTTTGTCCGCAGCTACCCTGAGATCAAAGCCGGATCGTATGTTCAGTTGACTGTTAGCGACACGGGATGCGGTATCTCCGCAGAGGTACAGCAGCATATTTTTGAACCGTTTTACACAACCAAGGAGACAGGTAAAGGGACTGGACTCGGTTTGGCAACGGTGTACGGTATTGTCCGGCAAAATCATGGTC
>JAAYDD010000096.1 GCA_012729435.1 Desulfobulbus sp. | reverse complement strand
GGTTTTTATGTTGATCTCCCGGCGGCGGATGGAAGCTGATGACACTGAAAAATGGAAAAAAGATTTTGTTTAATTTCAGTACGTTAGCTTTTTACAGGAAAGGGGAAAAAACAGTTTGTCTTGCAATATATCGAATTTCTGTTATTTTGCACCGTCTTGAAAGAGAAGAGCCATTTCTGACTTCAACTTGAGAGAATCGTATGGGAAAAGCTACCAGGCTTATTGTGTTTATCTTTGCCGGTCTGGTGATGATCGAATTTTCAGCCGGACAATCATTGAACGCTGCCAGCTCGGGGACTAAAATAAAAAAGATATCTCCAATAGTTGTCCACCAGACCGCACCTCAGAGCAAACAGGTAAAATCTGCTCAACGCTCCAGGAAAACCCCTTCAATGAAGGGAATAGCAGCGATTTACGCCGACAAATTTCATGGACGAAAAACGAGCAGCGGTCAGCGCTTCAGTCAGCATGCCCTGACAGCAGCACATAAAACTCTGCCATTCGGTATGACTGTCCGCGTAACCAATCTTCGCAACAACAAGACCGTCGATGTTGTAGTAAATGATCGGGGGCCATGGTGTCGCGGTCGTGTGATTGATCTCTCGGCAGCAGCAGCGAGCAAAATCGGCATGCTGAGAGCCGGTCTTGCCCAGGTAAAATTGGAAATTATCAGCTCAACCTCCTCTTAAGTTCAGTGGTTTTCAAACCTGGCCAAGCCCTGCCGGCTGTCTGATTCCTGGTACTTGCAATTTGATTCATCGCTCATAAATGGCAGTATCGAACGGATTGCATCAGTTTTTCACTGGTTTACAGCGTCTTTCCCATTTTTCCATAGCCTCCTGTGTCCACGCCGGCCACTTATAATGGCGTTGCATGCACACCGTTATTCCTGGTAAAGATGGGGGACCGTCTGCAACCGGTCGCGACACCTCCGGCGGTCTGGCCGGAACATGTCCTGGCTGCTGCGTGTAAGGAAGCCGGCATGCCTGTGGCATGACGCGCAAGGACCGGAGCCGTCAATCAAGGGATATGCGTATTTAAATGGAATGCTGTGCCCGTCATGTCAATACAGGGCATCAACTGCGGTACGCTTAATCGATCTCAACCTGAGGCGTTTTACCAGGAGGTTTGCATGCGACCGTTTCTGTTGCATCAAGGTGGCATGGCACTGGCACTGATCTTCATGATTGCCGGGTGCGTATCGCATCAGCCTGGCGGGCAGTGGGAAATTGAGCCGGGCGTTCAGCAACTGGTTGAGTCCGGGACCGTGCTTGCAGACCATCGCTACTACTATCTCGGCTCCATCACCGCTCCGGATACGGTCATTGCAGTGAGTAACGCCTACACGCTTCGCAGCAGGGTCTGGGCAGAGATCGAATTGAGCGAGACCAGGCTCAATGGCTGGTTGCAGTGGTGGCGCACCGAACATTATGGTCCGGGCTGCGAGTTTCGCGGCGGTCTGATCATCACTCCGGATGGCCGGAAGGCCGGCATCTGGTACTCCCGTAACATTATCAACATTGTCCGGATGCCCGAACCGGGAGTACTGGAGATCTACCAGCCCCGTACCATCACCGGAGCCACCTGTGAACAGGAGCGTGATGGTGATCTGTGGGATGGCTGGTTCTGAAGCAAAGAGGATGTTTGATCGTTCCGGCATGCGCAGAAATCGTTTCGCACACAAGAAGTTCTAAGCTCCGATCCGGGTTGTATGCCGTATCTTCTGCTCATTCTTACCACCTTGTTCTGGTCTGGCAATCTGGTACTCAGTCGCGGAATGCATACAGCTATCCCGCCTCTGGCTCTCTCGTTCTGGCGATGGGCTCTTGCTCTTTTTCTGTTGCTCATCATTACCCGTCGGCACTTTGGAACGCAATGGCCGGTACTTCGCCGTCACTGGCGCTATATCGTGGTGCAGGGGCTGCTCGGCGTATCCGGTTTTACCATACTGCTTTATCTTGCCGTGCATTACACCACGGTGATCAATGCAGGTCTGGTCAACTCCTGCACCCCGGTGCTGATTGTTCTGTTCTCCTGGCTGTTGTACCGGGAAACCGTGCTGCCACGGCAGTGGTGTGGTGTGCTCTTCTCTTTGGCAGGTGTGTTGTGGACCATGGCCAAAGGTGAGATGACCGTCCTTCGACAGGTATCAATGAATCAGGGGGATCTGCTGGTTCTTGCTGCAGCGGTGATCTGGGCCCTTTACTCGTCCCGTCTTAAACGCTATCCCCAGGGACTCCACCCCCTCGTGTATCTGACCTCCATCAGCGGTATCGGTCTGATAACCATCCTCCCCTTTTATCTGGCAGAGATACAGACCGGGAAAAGCATTGAGCTGAACCCGGCGACCGTGTTTACCGTCATCTATATGGCTCTCTTTGCCTCCGTAGCCGCCTTTATCTTCTGGAATGCGGCGGTTCGGGCTGTGGGGCCGGCAAAGGCGAGTCCTTTTGTTCACCTTATACCTGTGTTCAGTATTGTTCTGGCGGTTGTATTTCTTGGTGAACCTTTGTCCTGGTACCATGCCCAGGGAGCTGTTCTGATCTTCTCAGGTATTTTTATGACCACTTTTCACTTCAGGCGAATGCGGATGCTGTAAGTATCGGAGTCTGACTGAGTGATACGGTCGGTTCCGGGGAAGAGACCGCTGCTTCTGTCCAGGTTGACAAGTTGTCTGTCTGTTTTATGATATGCGCCGGAATAAGTAGGGAGAGTTGATTTTTCGTTGAGACTGCTTGCCTGTGGTCCTGTTGAGTATGTATTCACCTGTTTCCGGTTCCGCGAAAAGGTGATCTCTTTTTAGTGGTCCCTCATCGTGTCCTCCATGTTACTGCCCTGTATAAAGAGTTTTCGATCTGAGCACTGTCTCCACCGATACGTATCCGGAGTTCTTGTATGATCCATGTTACCAGCCTGACCAGAAATTACGGCTCCCTGAAAGCCGTGGACGATGTTTCCTTTGATATCGATTCCGGCGAAATTGTCGGCTTACTCGGTCACAACGGAGCCGGTAAAACAACGATCATGAAAATGCTGACCGGTTTTCTTGAGCCCACCGGCGGCACTATCCGGATCCGGCAGATGGATATGGAGACAAGCCGGAGAGAGATCCAGGCTCAGATCGGTTATCTTCCCGAGAACTGCCCGGTTTATCCTGAGATGACGGTCATCGGCTATCTCAGGTATCAGGCTGTTCTACACGGTGTACAGTCTGATAAGATCGATACTTTCTTACGTGAGACCCTTGATCGTACCGGATTGCTTGACAGGGCAGGTCAAACCATCGGCACTCTGTCACGGGGGTACCGGCAGCGGGTCGGTGTGGCGCAGGCTATTCTCCACCGGCCGAAGATCCTGATCCTTGATGAACCGACCAATGGACTTGATCCGACCCAGATTCAGCATATGCGCAGTCTGCTTCGCGAACTTGCCGCTGATGCGACTCTTATCATCTCCACCCACATTCTGCAGGAGGTGCAGGCCGTATGTGACCGGGTGATCATCATGCAGCACGGTCGTAAAGTGCTGGATGCGCGACTTGATGAACTGAGCAGGTCCCAGCGGCTTCTGGTGTCTGTGGATCGGATGGAGGCCGAGGGTGTGCTTGCCTCACTGGAAAGTGTCCGGACAGTCGAGCTCGTGATCCAGGAGCCCGGACGGCTGTGCTGGGCCGTTGTCGCGGATAAGCCGGTGCGTGAGATGGCACCGGCTGTGGCGGAAGCTCTGGTTGCCCGGGGCTGGCCGCTGCTCGGCCTTGAACCCGAGTCACGGAGTCTGGAGAAGATATTCAGTGAAATCAACATGAGGAGCGGGAGGGAATAATGAACATCCTGCATGCAATTGCACGCCGGGAACTGTCAGTGTTTTTTGCCACGCCGGCGGCCTTTATTTTCTTTGGTGCCTTTCTGGGCACCACTCTGTTTATCTTTTTCTGGGTTGAAACGTTTTTCAGCCGTAACATCGCCGATGTCCGGCCCATGTTTGAATGGATGCCCTTATTGCTGATCTTTTTATCAGCTGCCATAACCATGCGGGTATGGTCGGAAGAACAGCGTTCCGGTACCCTGGAGCCGCTGCTCACAGCGCCGGTGCGCCCGGTGACCCTCGTTGCCGGTAAGTTTATTGCCTGTTTTACTCTGGTGGCCATCGGACTTCTGCTGACGCATCCTCTGCCCGTTACTGTCAGCCTTCTCGGTCAGCTGGACTGGGGGCCGGTTTTCGGCGGCTACCTGGCCAGTCTCTGTCTGGCCGGGGCCTACATTGCCATCGGCCTGTTTGTCAGTGCTCAGTGCAACAGTCAGATCGTCAGTCTCATTGTCACCACTCTGGTCTGTATGGCCCTCTATCTTCTGGGGTCTGATACACTGACGGCCTTTTTTGGTAACCAGGCCGGTGAGATTCTTAAACTGTTCGGAGCTGGATCCCGATTTGCATCCATTACCCGGGGAGTTATCGACCTTCGTGACCTGGTGTATTCCATGAGTCTGATCGGTAT
>JAAYDD010000012.1 GCA_012729435.1 Desulfobulbus sp. | reverse complement strand
GGCGTGCCGAACGGGCAGCCGCCGAATTGCCGGCAGTGTGAGTTCATATGTATATAGGCGGACAGCCTCTCAACGCAAGCTCTTTTTGCATGCGTTCTGTCTTCTGTCAGCTACAGGGGACTGTCTACTCCTTTACCAGGACCGGTCCCGGATCTGCTGGTTATGTAAAGCCGGTGTCTGCCGTCTGAAAAAACAGACGGCGTTCAACCGCGATTTCACATGCATATCCGATCAGTATACCTGAAACGGTCAGCAGCACTCAACGAGACCTGCGGACAGGCTGGTCTAGCGGCACTTTGCTTGCAAACAGCGGCGATTCACGATATGTAAAGACGAGCTGCGGATTCCAGTACAACAAAAACGCCCGATTCCGAATGCCCCTTTTTAGCCTTCAACATCACTCTTCGTTTGTTCGCCGTTGCGTAAGTGACATCCTCAATGGACTCAGCGACGGACTGACACATTTTTCCGGGGTAAGCAGGGCAGCGGTAATTTTTGCCCTCAGCCCTGAAAGTCCGATGATGATCTGTGATCCGCAGAATCTGCTTAAAGGGCATGAGCCCATTTTTAAGAGTCTGTACATTGATAATCAGCGATGGCGGGTCAATGAACAGCTTCAGTACTGTCGCAGTCGCTTTGCCGAGATTCTGCCGGTCAGAGATCCCGGCCTTGCAGGTCTGTTGAGTAATGGAGGCTACTCGAGGGCGGTTTTTTTTCAGCAGTGGTTCACTGAACACCACCCAGACCTGTGTTCCACCGGACCTACCGAATGCTGGCTTGAACATGCGGTATGGCGTCTGTCCCACGATCTTGCCAACGATGCAGAGTTGTATACCGGCATCTCCGGTTATTTTCTTAAGGAATACGCCACGCATGCTGTACGTGATTATATCATAGATCAGATGAACCTCCAGCTCGGCTGGGACAGCCTGATGCGAGTCTATCCGATTCTGGATGCGGTGCTGATGATTTCAGGCACTCAGGAGGAGGGCTCCTGGCCGGAGGGAAGGCTGCTGTTTGTTGATCCAAGTATGCACGATCAATTGCATTTTCTTGTGAAATTCCAGAAACAGTCCCAACCTCGGCTGGTTAATTACAAACACGTCCGCAAGCTTCTTCTTACCGTGGAGCGGTCAACGCGGTACCTGGTAAGTGATGGCCGGGCGATTTTGGGTATCTGTGACGGTACGTTGCCGACGTTTTCTCTTTGTGCCGATTTTCAGGGGCGTCGTGGTTTTTTCAGGGTAAACAGTAAAAAAGTGTGCAGTTTTGCCGATGGGCGGTTTACTTCGACCACCTATCAGGGCAAGCTGGTCCAGCTGGAAGAGTTGCTGCTTGAGACGGACTTAGAACGTGCCGACAGCTTTTTCATGTTTAAGATTGTAGTCAGTCTGGTGCACCATGCCCAGCGACAGAAGCACGGCTGTACCATCGTTATTGATCTGAATGAACAGCCGATCCGGATCTCCGGGCAAAGTCTTGTGCCACCGCTTGATTTACGGCAACCGCTTGTTTTGAAACTGGCAAGATCCCTGGTGAAGGTGGATGGAGCTCTCCATATCGGCGCGGATATGCATCTCCACGGTTTTGCATGTCTTTTGGACGGACGTTCTTTTGCCGGTGAAGATCTGGCCAGGGGAGCGCGTTATAATTCAGCTCTGCGTTTTACAGCTGAGCATCCCAACATCATAATCATTGTCGTTTCTTCGGATCGACCGGTCTCGATTATCCATCAGGGCATGGACGTTCAGGGTGTCTGCACCTGGCATCAGCAGGGTGGCTGCTTTTACCAGATTGACCGTCTTGATACCTGGGTCGGCATATAGTTTTTTTGCGGCCGCCCGGAAGTGT
>JAAYDD010000095.1 GCA_012729435.1 Desulfobulbus sp. | reverse complement strand
TACATACGGTATACCCAGCTGTTTACTGAGGGCGACTATGATTTGTTCCTCGGTTACATAGCCGAGCTTGATCAGAACATTTCCCAGTCGTCCACCCTGCTTTTTCTGCGTCTGTAACGCCGTTTCAAGCTGGACAGCCGAGATCAACCCCTCATCTATCAGTATGTCCCCGACTTTTCTGTATTTCATACCGCTGTCGTACACGAATCAGATAGCAAAGTCACCGGAAAACGTTTCGGGCATATGTTCAGTATATCAAAAGTCCCCGGTCAACGCCAACATTATTCGTGTGAAAACACTCCACTCTATCCACAAAATTTACTTCATTCAAAACGGGCCATTGCCTGGTCGATGACACGCTTGCGATCCCCGGGGGTCTGCTCTCGACTGACAAAACTTATGTTTTCCGTAGCGGCAACAAGCGCCCCATCTTCCCGTACGATCTTCGGCGTAATAAAAACGAGCAGCTCACGATCCTCCTCTGTCACAGCGGAATGACGAAACGCCTTCCCAAGCAAAGGAATGCTCCCGAAAAAGGGAACTCTCGTATTGCTTTCTACAGCCTTTTTGGTCAGCAAACCGCCAACCATCAATGTTTCATAATCTTTTATCCGCACGACCGATTTCGACTCCCGGCGTTGTACTTTTTTGATAACAAGACCGTATCCTCGAGCAAGATTATCAAGGTCAACATCATTTACAGCACTGCTTACCTCAGGCTCGACGATCATGACGACTTCACCGCCATCGAGATCCACCTGCGGCGTTACCCGCAACTTGGTTCCTACATCCTGACGCTCAACTTCAATGGTAAGCGAGTTAGAATCACTGTCGAGGGAAGAGGATGCATTTACCGCTTCATTCGACACAAGGTTAATCTCAGCCGTTTGGCCGGACAAGGTCAAAATCTTCGGACGAGCAAGAAATCTAGTTGAAGCATCGGACCGAAGCATCTCAAGCGTTGCCGTAAAACCACCGACAAGGATCTGCCCCGGAGTTACCGTAGAATCCGGAATCGTTCCGGAACGATTCCCCAGCAACTTAAACGGGAAAGTCGTTGTTCGCGCCGCAACGGCATTCTCCCCTCCGGCAAGAACACCGAGCGAAGCTACCAAACCATCGCTGATATTCAGCCCCAGACGATCGGCCAGATCTTTACTTACATCAAGCACTTCGACTTCGATCAACACTTTAGGCAAGGGTACATCAAGGAGCGCTATCACTCGTTCTATAGACGGAAACGATGCAGCGACATCCCGCACAACCAGAGAATTGGTCCGCGGATCTTCGTTAACCGATCCGTACTCCGAAAGCACATCACGTATGGCCTCGAGAATATTCCCCTCCTCTTCAGTATTCTGTCCAGATGAGGACGATCCGCCTGAGCCGGAAGAACCTGACATATCCTCAATAACCGTTGCCAGACGTCCACCCGGAACCAACGCATGTTTCAATTTATATACCCGCGTCTCCATCATAACCTCGGGCACAACCGCTTCTTTAATGATAAAAATATTGCTTTCAGGATAAAACTCATAGACCAGATCGTTAGCTTTGAATATCGTATCCATGGCCTCTTTGAGAGGAACCTTTTCGAGATACAGTGTCAGCCGACGATCGGTCACGGACTGAGCGCTTACAAAGCTCAAACCGGTCTGCTGCGACAAAACCTTCAAGACATCAACAAGCGATGCACCTTCAAGGTCCATCGATATCTTCTTCTTGGAGCTGGCGAGCAAAAAGTCGCCATAGAAATCGCCGTCGTAGAAGGCATAACCCGGCGTGACAACCCCGCAAACGAACATTACGATAATCAACACCGCATAAACGCGCCGCATGAAAGCCCCCTTGATTTACTTCAACGGCCTGTCGTACAGACCACCACGCTCTTAACGCCTTTTACTGCCGTTTTTTCTGACCACAGGCGCCGGCTCAGCCGGAACACCCTGCTCAAGTCTGTTAACCGCCCTCAGGCTTTGTGTCGTTC
>JAAYDD010000094.1 GCA_012729435.1 Desulfobulbus sp. | reverse complement strand
GCATGGCGACCAGGACCTCCTGGTCATCTCCCCAGAGAGCCCTGCATCCTGCAGTGATCTCCTCCTCAAGCGCCGGCGGCATCGGTTTGGAACGTACGAGCTCCAGGGTTTCAGCACTCACATTGTTGAGCAGATCTATTTCGTTGATATAGATAAGGTTTTTTTGCTTGATGATCTCTTCTTTCAGGTTGTTAAAGTCGAAGAAATCGTGGAATCCTTTGGTGGTTATGGCAAAGCCTTCAGGGACAGGGATGTTGAGACAGTTTTTGATTTCTCCCAGATTGGCGTTTTTACCGCCGGCCCAATCAGCGTCTTTGAGGTAAATTTGATCATATGGCATCACAGCTCTCGGAGCTTTCTCCGCTTTACGCTCTGCGATGATCGCTTTGATTTGGTTGTTGATTTCTTCGAGACTGTCGTACAGACCGCGATGCTTACCGCCCGACATGACGTTCAGGCTTTTAACCATCTGAAAGGCATATTTGAGTGATTTGTTGACCTGGTTATTGATATAGAACAGGCCGAAAACATGCTCACCCTTGAGTTTTTCATCCATATCTGAGAGAACGGTGAGCAGCTCTGAATTTGCAGCTAATAGTTCCTTGAAAAGGCTGTAACGGAAACGAAATAATGCGTTCATTTCCGAAAGGTTGTCGGCAGGACTTTCCTTGCTGTAGCGAGTACGGATGTCGGTTAAAAATTGTCGCAGATTCCCGAGAATGGTGGCCATGAAATTTTCCTCCTCGACTCAGGGCTCCAGTTTGTTTTACCTGTGAAGCCCGTAAACAGGGAAAGAAGGGTTATGTCGTGTTGCTCGCAACGTTTTCACCGTTCGGTATCATGTGCTGTTTTTTTGCTGTTGACTGTTTCGGGTTACAGAGTCATTGGCCGCTGCCCACAATGAGATTGTTGTTGGTTTTGCGGACATACGTCTGTTTTTGTCCACCTTTCCAGAAATATTCGACCCAGATTCCACCGGTCGTCGCCTGCTGCAGGGCGGTATGAACCGGCGCAGCTTTTTCCTGGAGATACTCACCGGCAAGAAAGGGGTGTACAATCAGCTTACCGTCTGGTTTCATGATAAAAACATAGGGGGTATAGGCATCGGCTGAGTAACTTGTCGCCTCTTTTCCCTTGTTAATGGCTCTGACTATCTCATCAACGTGTTTTTGAATAGCCGCCTTGTCATCGGCTCCAGCCGCTACGGCCAGAAAACACAGAACTGCAGCAATAAACGTGCGGATCGTAGTTGACATCCGTTACCCCTTTTCCGGCTGATTTCCGATCATCTCTTATGATGACACGAGTGCCTGATTGTTGATTTCGTTGTTCTCTGTTGAGTTGAGCAATGAATCAATGTCAGTCGTGAGTTTTTTCATGTAGTAACCTACCAGGGCATTATTTCCCATAATCATGTCAAGCTGCCGCGTGTGCAATGTCAGATACCCTAAAATTTTGAGACGGCTGAGCATGTATTTCATGTTATGACCTTCTGTGCGTGCATCAAGAAGATCTCCGGTCACAGTGACACGGAAGCCGTAGCGCTCTAAGATTTCGCGGATAAAGTGGATTCGTCCCAGGCAGCGTTCAAAATCTGCGGCACCGCCTTTGAATTTGAAGCCCAGATAATTTTCACTGGATCTTTCACTGACCATGGCCTCCATGGTGGAGAAGTGGTAGCCTAAACGGGAGCTCAGCGTACAAAAATTTTTTGAGACCATAAAGTAGTTACGATCCGCATACTTCGATTTGACACCCGCAACCAGCGCCGTATTCATGGTGGAACGGAACAGGATTGAGGTCATCCCCTTGCCATCCATGGCCGGTGGGCCATCCCAGGGGATGGCGGCAAACCCTTCCCAGAAGGCCAGCATCGGAATTGACGCTATATCTTCCAGTTTAACGTACTTGCCGTAGATCTCGTGAGTAAAGCCGTCATCAAGGTTGAGAAGCCACCAGTTCATCGGTACCCGATAGTGCAACTGTTTG
>JAAYDD010000093.1 GCA_012729435.1 Desulfobulbus sp. | reverse complement strand
GAACGACATCAGCCAGGATTTTGTTGCACGTGGTCTGGCCACAATCAGCAAAAACCTGCAGCGGAGTGTTGACAAGGGCAAACTGGCAGAAAGTGAGAAGGAGGCCATCCTGGGCCGTATTAAAACCTCTGTTGATATTAAGGATATGGCTGCTGCAGAGTATGTTGTTGAAGCAGCTTCCGAAAATGAGGCCATTAAGTTCAAGATCTTTGAAAGTCTTGAAGAAATTTGTCCGGCACACACCATTCTCGCATCCAATACCTCCTCGATCCCGATCGGTCGGATTGCTGCTCATACCAAACGCCCTGACAAGGTGATCGGCATGCACTTCATGAATCCGGTTCCGGTCATGAAGCTCGTGGAAGTGATCTGCGGTCTGGCCACCTCCGCTGAAACTCTGGAGATCACCCTGGAACTGATCAGGCGTATGGATAAAACCCCTGCCCAGTCCAACGATTTTCCGGGATTTATCGCGAACCGAATCCTTATGCCCATGATCAACGAGGCGGTCTTTTGTCTCTATCATGGTGTCGGCACCAAAGAAGATATCGACACGGTCATGAAGCTGGGCATGAATCATCCGATGGGACCTCTGGCGCTTGCTGATCTCATTGGACTTGACACCTGTCTGGCGATCATGGAGACCCTGCATCAGGGGTTGGGTGACTCCAAATATCGGCCCTGCCCTCTGCTGCGACAGTATGTCGAAGCGGGCTGGCTTGGTCGAAAAAGCGGGCGGGGGTTTTACAGCTACGGGTAAAATATTCACGCGTGTTCAAAAGAGATGTCTTGCCGGTAAAGAACGGGTAGCTGTATGATGAGCGAACCTGCTTTTCAGGATCAGTATCCCGCCGAATACGCCCACTGCTTTGGCTGCGGCCGTCTTAATCCGCACGGTTTTCATCTCAAAAGTCATTGGGATGGCGAGGAAACCGTGTGTCGATTTACACCGGGACCGGAATACACCGGAGGTGTTCCCGGCTTTTTGTATGGAGGCCTGATCGCCTCCCTATTCGACTGTCATGGAGCAGCAACAGCCGCAGCGGCAAAATCCAGAGAAGATGGAAAACCGCTTTCACGCTTTGTCACTGCGTCATTAAAGGTGGATTTTGTATTGCCGACACCGATGCGTACTGAGCTGGAGATTCGTGGTAAAGTAAGAAAAATTGAGGGCAGAAAGGTAACAGTCGAGCTGAGGCTTATTGCTCAGGGCAAGACGTGTGCCACCGGGTCGGCGCTTATGGTCCGGATGAAAAATCCCAGTACCTAAGCTGCCGGACTGCCGGTGTAAGATGTACATACTTGAACCCGGGTTTACTGTGCCTGCCGGTGACCGAATGATACATCCCGTGCCGCAGGGATCATCACAGTCATGACGGGTGCAGACAGGAAGTTCATCACATATACATTTTTGGGGGAATGAACATGAATTTTGAGTTGACTGAAGAGCAGAATCTTATCCGTGACATGGTGCGCAGTTTTGCTGAAGCAGAGGTCGCCCCTTCGGCCGCAGAACGGGATGAGCAGGAACTTTTTGACAGGGCGTTGATGTTTGATCGTCTCGGTGAACTGGGTCTGACCGGTATCGTTTTTCCCGAGGAGTATGGCGGCGGTGGTGCAGACTACATCAGCTATGCAATCGCGGTTGAAGAGCTTTCGAGAGTGTGCGGTTCCACCGGTGTGACACTTTCAGCACATCTTTCTCTTTGCGCCAACCCTATTTTTATGTTCGGGACCGAGGAGCAGAAACAGAAGTTCCTGGTTCCATTAGCCACAGGGGAAAAACTTGGTGCGTTCGGCCTGACCGAACCGTCCGCAGGTTCTGATGCGGGAGGCACAAAAACAACCGCTGTCCGTGATGGTG
>JAAYDD010000092.1 GCA_012729435.1 Desulfobulbus sp. | reverse complement strand
TTTTCGCATGTATAAAAAATTGGCGGGTATGACCGGTACCGCCGACACCGAGGCCCCTGAGTTCAAAAAGATCTACAATCTCGATGTTGTGGTCATCCCCACCCACCAGAAGATGATCCGTATCGATTATGCCGACGTCATCTACAAAAACCAGGCCGCAAAGTACCGGAATATCATTAAAGAAATTAAAGAGATACATGCAACCGGTCAACCTATTTTAGTGGGAACCATCTCCATTGATGTCTCTGAAAAGATTTCAAAGATGCTCGCAAAAGAGGGCATTCCCCACGATGTGCTCAACGCCAAGCAGCATGAGCGCGAGGCGGAGATTATTGCCCAGGCCGGCCAGAAAGGCAGGGTGACCATTGCCACCAATATGGCTGGACGAGGTACGGACATCAAACTGGGCGAAGGAGTGCGTGAACTCGGAGGTTTGCATATTCTCGGCACCAGCCGCCATGAAAGCCGCCGCATTGACAACCAGTTGCGCGGCCGTTCCGGCCGTCAGGGTGACCCCGGCACCTCCCGATTTTATCTGTCGCTTGAAGATGATCTGCTGCGCATCTTCGGCTCTGACCGACTCCGTACCATCATGGATAAACTCGGTATGGAGGATGACGAGCCCATTGAACACACCATGGTCTCCCGGGCCATTGAAAACGCCCAGCGTAAAGTTGAAGGCCACAACTTTGACATCCGTAAGCATCTCCTGGAGTATGACGATGTCATGAACAAACAGAGGGAGGTCATTTACAGCCAGCGTCTCGAGGTTCTCGAAGGTGAGGATGTGCAGCCGATTATCAGTGACATGATTGCTGATCTTGAGGAGCAGGTTGTGACTGATTTTGCCGCCGGCAGAACATCGGCGGAGGAATGGGATTGGCCGGCCATTGAGGAACGGGTCGGTCAGGTGTTCAATCTCCGGCTTGACTGGACTTCTGAAGAACGGGAGGCCCTTGATCGCGACTCTTTTGCCGAAAAGCTGCATGAAATGGTCGTCCAGGCCTATGCCGGCCAGGAGGAGCGCAACGGTGTTGAGCAGATGCGGCAACTCGAGCGCATGGTGCTCTTGCAGATGGTGGATACCCTCTGGAAGGAACATCTGCTCCACATGGATCATCTCAAAGAAGGCATCGGTTTGCGCGGGTATGGTCAGAAAAATCCGTTGAATGAGTACAAGCGGGAAAGCTACCAGCTGTTTCGAGATCTCATCGATGCTGTGAAGCTTCATACCGTCGGTAATCTGATGCGTATCCAGCTCGTGCAGGATGACGAGCTGGCTCGGCTGGAGGAAGAACGACGGCAGCAGCGGGAGCGCGAACTCGCTGAAGCCAAACGATCCGGCGGCGAAGAAGGGATAGAAAAGGATCGGAAGCCGATTCAGCGGGCAGAAGAGAAAATCGGCCGTAACGCTCCCTGCCCGTGTGGTTCCGGTAAGAAGTATAAGAGGTGCTGTGGTCGAAGCAGCTGACAGCTGCCGGCTTTATGGCAGACAGAAAAACAA
Organism: Desulfobulbus sp.; assembly: GCA_012729435.1. Classification (GTDB taxonomy): domain Bacteria; phylum Desulfobacterota; class Desulfobulbia; order Desulfobulbales; family Desulfobulbaceae; genus Desulfobulbus. Next base: position 14,564 of record JAAYDD010000092.1, on the reverse strand, counting down.
CGGGAGGTGGACATGGATGCAACATCTGCCGCCGTACAGGCGTTTATTGAGGACTGGGCAGAGAGTCCGGACGGGAATAAACAGGGATTTATCCGGCTGAAGGACCTGCTTGCCGGTCTTGAAGGGATCGAGGTCTCATTTCACCCCCGTCCCGGTGTTACCTATTCGTTACGGGGAGCCGCCCCTGAAAGCGGTCGGCCGCTGTTTGTCATGATCGATGTGATAGAGGATGAACCGCGCTGGCTTTCCGTCTGTTTTTTTGGTGATATGATTCAAGATCCTGTTCAGCTTGGAGCAGAGGTTCCCGGCGGGTTACTCGGTGAGGATGCCCTGTGTTTTGATCTTGAAACCTGCACTGAAGAATCTGTAGCCTATGTGGCTGCACGGATACGCGAAGCACATCGGTCCGCTGTCGGTGGATGATGTGCTGTTTAATTCTGTTTTGTGCCGGTGCGGAACATCTCGGCATATATGGCCGGTAACCGGTGTTTTCTCAGGGCGGTGACCACAGACTCAATATCATAGGCCACCCGGTAATGCCGGACATCAATGTGGTTTCCGGTCATGCTCAAGAGAGCAAATGATGCCTCGGGACATCCGTCAAACATCCGGCCGACAGAACCGGGATTGATGAAATGAACCCCCCGGACAATCCGGTAAAAGGGAGTATGGGAGTGTCCGGTGACCACGATCGTACAGGTTGTTTCCCGGGTCAGTTGTTCAAAGCGTTCCTCCGGTGTTGATGGCGTCAGGAACTCTTCATGATCTGTCGGGCTCCCGTGAAAAAGACCCAACGAGATCTGTCCGCATCGGACAATCCGTTTTCTGGGTAAAGCAACGAGGTATGCAGCATTTTCAGGAGTGAGCAGGTCCGCACTGCTTGTGTACATGATACGTTTTTCGGGCTTTGCCGGTTTTTTGAGTGATTTGCCCATGAGCAGTTTGATCACCCGGTCGTCGGTATTGCCTCTGATGCTTAGAACCCGATGCGCACGCAGCCAGTCGATCGTTTCATTGGGAAAAGGGGCATAGACAAGTGAGTCTCCGCAGTTGAGTATGTGCGTACAGGCTGCCCCGGCAGCTGCGCGGCCGACAGCTTCAAGAGCTGGAAAGTTGCCGTGGATGTCACTTATGAGGAGAATCTTCATCCTGGTGAAGCACACGCGTTGTTTGTCGGGAAAGATGCGCCCGGGGGTAGCCTTTGTACATGGGTGGTTCTTTCAGAGCAGGGGGCCGATGAGCAGGGCGACATTTTCCAGAAGCTGCTGCCAGTAGGGACGTCTGATGAAAACCGCAAGATCGAGCTGGTGCGATCTGCCGAGATACGCCTGCTGAAGTGATCTGACCGTGTCTGTGAACTCCTCATCATAGATCACCAAAGTCATCTCAAAGTTTAACCAGAAACTGCGCATATCAAGATTGACCGAGCCAAAGAGGCAGAAGTCATTGTCCACCGTGATGGTTTTGGTGTGCAGCAGGCCGCCGGAAAAGAACATGATACGGATGCCAGCCTGACTGAGCATGGTGAAATGTGCCCGGCTCGCATAATGTACGAGACGTGAATCGTTGGTTTCCGGAACGATGAGCGTTACCTCAACGCCCCGTTGCGCCGCCGAGCGCAGAGCCGCAAGGATGGCATTATCCGGGACAAAGTAAGGTGTGGTCAAAACGAGTTCACGCCGGGCTGCATAGATGGCGGTCAGCAGCAGGTCATGAATGCTGTTCTCACCATATCCCGGACCTGACGGGACTAATTGAACCAGCGCGTCACCGGCCGCGGCAACAGGCTGGATGCCGGTTATACCCTTTAATCTGGTCGGCCATTGCCGACGTTCCAGTAACCAGTCAAAAAGAAAACCCGCTGCCAGGAGCTCCACCACCGGTCCGGTGAGACGGACCATGGCATCCACCCATTCGCCAACCTCTTCATCCTGCTTAAAGAACTTCGGATCGACCAGATTCTGGCTTCCTGTGTAGGCTATTTCATCATCAATGACAACGATCTTGCGGTGATTACGAAGGTCAATCCGGATAAACAGCGCCCGGATGAGTCCGGCGGGCAGGGCTTCCCGTATTTCAACGCCGGCTTTGCGAAGCCGGTCTGCACTCGGACTGCGAAGAAACGGTTTGGATCCGATGCTGTCCAGCAGCAGACGGCAGGTCACACCCCGGGCCCGGGCCTCGGTCAGGGCCTTGATTACTTCATCAGTCCGTCCGCCTTCATTGAAGATGTAAAATTCTAAAGAACAGTTGAATCGTGCCTGACTGATATCAGCAATGAGCTTTGAAAAGAAAAGTTCTGCATTATCGATCAGTTCAAGCTGGTTGCCTGGCATGGTCGGCATCCCGGTGGTGGTGAAGATCTGCTGATTGAGCGGTTGGCACTCCGGATTGACCGCATGCCAGTCAACATCCGGTATGGCCCGCAAAGAGGCAGCCCACTGTTTGAGTATGGGCTGATCTTTGAGCAGTCGATTGGCCCGCCGTTCGCCAAGTCTGCTCTCCCCGAAAAGAAGGTAGGCTACTGCACCGACAAAAGGGAGCAACAGGATGATTGTCAGCCAGGCAAAGGAGATGCTCGCAGCCCGTTTGCGCATGATGACCCGCAGGGAAAAACCAACGCGGATGGCGAAGTCGGTCAGTAGAATCCATGTGGTCAGGTCAAGGAACAGTTTGCCGATCATGCTGATGTCTTTTTGAGGCCGGAAACAGTGGAAGCAACAGGTTCCGGCAGAAAAACCATGAAAAGATATATAAGAGGTGTGCGCGGAAGTCGACCTTTCTTCGCAACCCCGGAAATACGCCCTGCAGCACCCCAGTCTCGCACACTTTTTTAGAGCGGGTCAAGGAAAAATGCCTGTTCACGTGCGCTTCACACTTTCTTTTTCAGATGTATCTCAGTAAATTAGATGTGCTGTTTATTCGAAAACTCCAATAAAAGACAGGATATTACATGCAAGTAAAAGGTTTTTCCGCTGCAGCGGTTCAGGCTGGTATTCGTCATACGGGGCGATATGATCTGGGACTCATTTTTTCAAAGACTCCGGCAGTGACTGCCGGTGTGTTCACCACCAACAAAGTGAAGGCTGCACCGATCCTTCTTGCCATGGAACGTCTTGGTTCCGGCCTGTGTCAGGCGGTTCTTGTCAACAGCGGTAACGCCAACGCCTGCACCGGCCGGGCGGGCATGGATGCGGCTGTGGCAACCGCAGGCTTAACGGCCAAAGAGCTGGGTATTGATCCGCATCTTGTCCAGGTTGCCTCGACCGGAGTTATCGGGCAGCAGCTGCCAATGAAGCCTTTTACCCGGGCTGTACCGCAGCTGGTTGCCGATCTTTCCTCTGACGGCTTTGAACAGCTGGCCGAGGCCATTATGACCACAGATCTCGTGCCGAAAATTGCCACGGCAACTGTTCTCATTGATGGAGTTATGGTGAGCCTTCTCGGAGTCGCCAAAGGTTCGGGTATGATAATGCCTGACATGGCGACCATGCTCTGTTTTGTCGTGTCCGATGCCCGCATTGATCAGGCTGCTCTGGATCAGGCGGTGAAGGCGGGGGTGGCGCAGAGCTTCAACAGGATCACGGTGGACGGTGATACATCGACTAACGACATGGTGCTGGTCATGGCCAACGGTGCGGCTGACAACACTCTCATCAGTGCAGGTACGCCGGAGAATGCCGCGCTGTTCAGTGCCGCGCTGGACGGTATCTTCCGGGAACTCGCATTGAAAATTGTTGCTGACGGTGAAGGTGCCACCAAACTGGTCACCATCAGAGTTGCCGGTGCACGTAACGAACAGGAGGCACTCCAGGCAGCGAGGACCATCGCCAACTCGGCACTCGTCAAGACCGCGTTTTTTGGCGAAGATGCCAACTGGGGAAGAATCATTGCCGCCCTTGGCCGATCCGATTGTACCTTTGATCCCAGGAACGTTGCGATGCGTTTTGATGACGTCATGCTGGTGGAGAACGGAATTTTTCTTGGGGAAGAGCAGGAGGCCGCTGCCACGGATGTGTTGAAACAGCATGCATTTACCGTGACCATAGATCTGGGTGAGGGGGATGCAGAGGCTGAGATGTATACCTGCGACTTCTCCTACGACTACGTTAAAATCAACGCCGATTACCGGAGTTGAACCAGGGGTCAATGGAACAGTCCTGGAGAGACAGCTGGCAGGCGCCTGATGGTTTATCGGTTGAAACTCTTCTTGCTGCGCTGAGTAAGGTATATGTTCTGGCGGATACCTCTCTTCAGACGGCCACTGTTGTCTATGCGGATTCCCACGACTGGCGACTCTATGAGCAGGGATACCTGTTCTACTGTCAGGGCTGTTGCTGGACGTTGTACCATCGCGATCAGAAAGAGATACCAATCGAACAGGAGTGCCCGGAACTTCATGAGATCTGTTTTGCCCGTGATTTTCACCCCGGCCGGTTGCGAAGATTACCGGAATCCTTCCTGGGCATTCGTTGTCTCATGTCTCTGACAACCGTGTATCTGGAAAAACATGAGGTCTGTCTGTATCGTGCGGATAAGACAATGGCCGGCCGGCTTGTTTTCGAAACTCAGCAACCGGTCGGCGGTCAGCGGTATCATTTGATTTGTCTGTCAGAGGTCAGCGGGTTCTCTGCTGATGCTGCGCATGTCCGTCATATTCTGGCCGCTGCGGGTGTTCACAGACTGTTTCACCGGAGATAGGGTTTGAAGAAGGATACCGGCTCAGAGGGCGGTTTCCGCTGGATTACAGTTCTAAGATCAGTTCGGATGGCGGAGATTCATACTACGATGCGTGAGGTGGTCGTTCGTGTCCACCTGGAGCTGCTGGAGGATATAGAGCGCAATCTTCCAGGTGTTCTTGCTGATTGGGACAGTGAATTTCTTCACGATATGCGTGTGGCTGTCCGCCGTACCCGGTCCGGCCTGAACCTGGCGAAAAAGGTGCTGCCGGATGATGTGACTGAACGGTTCAGTACGGTTTTCCGGTTTCTTGGCAGCGTCACCGGTCCGACCCGCGATCTTGATGTTTATTTGCTGCGCCGGAAGGCATATGTGAAACGACTTGTGCCGCCCTTACAAGCCGGTCTGTCCCTGTTCTTTGCCGATCTGGAGGACAGACGACGAGCAGAGCATGAGAGGATGGTGGAGATACTGGGTGCTGCAGCAATCGGAAAAGAGCTTGATGCCTGGCGTCGGATCCTGCAGAACAGTGATGCGGAGTCCGCCTCTCGTGCTGATCAGCCTGCTGTAGATAGAGCAGGTCGAATCATCAGCAGGCATTTACGGCAAGTTCTTAGCCGGGGACGTACTATGCATGCAGAAACAGCGGATGCTGAAGTGCACCGTCTGCGCATCCAGTGCAAGAAACTGCGCTATGCCATTGAGTTTTTTCGGGGCCTGTATCCTGAACAGGAGGTCCGTTTTCTGCTGCGTCATTTAAAGAAGCTGCAGGATGTACTGGGAGATTTTAATGATCTGACCGTGCAGCAGGAAATGCTTCGTGATACTCTGAGGCAGCTGTCAGGCGGGGATCCGGGGCATCTTGAACAGGCAGCCTCACTTGGCGCCTTGATGCAGAGCCTGGCTGAAGAACAACAAGAGCTGCGCAGCCACTGTATCGAAGCGTTTTCTCAATTTGACGACAATGCTGTTACCGGGCGCTTTGCTGCACTTTTTCAGACAGAGGAACACCACAGCTGAGTGCAACTGCAGTGGTGCAGATCAAAGGGGGAACAGAAGTGTTTTCTGTGGAGTTACATCTGCTGTTCCGGCAACTGAGATGACGTGGCCGGTAACTGGAGCCAAGTTATGCACAATGATCGGTAACAGCAACGAACGTGAGTCTGTGACATGAAAGTGAGCGATATCCGCTTGTCTGATGAAGGAAGACTGCTTTTTATCTGTCGACACGCCAAATCAAGCTGGGATGATGCGGCTGTGCGTGATTTTGATCGGCTGTTAAATAAAAGAGGGGAAAGAGATGCACCGGAAATGGGACGCCGGCTGGCTCAGCGGGGGGTCCGGGCTGATCTGATTATCTCCAGCCCGGCTAAACGCGCACTCCAGACCGCCTGCTATTACGCCGATAAGCTGGCCTACCCTCTTAAGAGGCTGCAGACTGAACCTCTTCTGTATCTAGCGCCTGTACGGCGATTGATCAGGCTGGTGGAGGCGACCGACCCTGGCGTGCGGACTCTTTTTCTGGTCGGCCATAATCCGGAAAGCACGAACCTGGCCAATATACTTGGCGGATTACATATTGACACCATACCGACAGCCGGTATTGTTGCCCTGGCTTTTCAGCAGCCTTCCTGGCATGGGCTTGCACCCGGTTCCGGCCAACTGGTATTTTTTGATTATCCGAAAAGACCGGTGCTTCCTGAAGAATGACAGAAAACACAAAGAGTCGGCAATTTCGACAGACGACATGAAGATACGGACAACTCCGGATTGTGTCCGGTGCAAACATTTCTTTATTACTTACGAACAGCAGCAACCCAGAGGCTGCCGTGCCTATGGTTTCAAAAGTCGGGATCTCCCGGCGCGTGTTGTGCTGGCGTCATCCGGTACACCGTGTCAGCTGTTTGTTAAACGATGATTTTTTTTGAATATTACGAAGATCTGCTCTTTTTCCCAGTCCTGCTGTGAAGGTGACAGCAAACCTCCTCATGATGGTTCTGAACTCTGATATCCGGTAGATTTTTCCTCTAAAATTGGTACAATTCCGCTGTTTTTCCGGCCTGGCCTGCAGGAGTGGGCAGCAGGACATGTTCAGTGTTGCAAGACGTATTACCCCCCTCCAAAAAAAATAGATGATGGAGATATGCAGTGGTTACTCTCTCTGCCTTTGGTGAAAAGTTTTCGTCCGGTTCCGGCATTCTCTCACTCATGGATGATCTTGGTCATGCCCTGGGGCAAGGAGACATGATTATGATGGGTGGCGGTAACCCGGGTACTATTCCCCTGATAGAGGAACGGATGGGCCAGCGTTTACGAAGATTGACTGAAGATGCAAAAGCACTGCGACAGCTGCTCGGAATCTATGACCCTCCTAAAGGGAATAAAGAGTTCTGCCAGGCTCTGGCGGATCTGTTGAAACGAACATACGGATGGGAAATACATGAGGAGAATATCTGTCTGACCAACGGCAGTCAGGCTGCTTTTTTTCTTTTATTCAATCTGCTGGCCGGAGTAACATCAACAGGGCACAAACGGAAGATCCTGCTGCCCATGGCACCGGAGTATATCGGATATGCTGATCTGGGGCTGGTTGAGGATTTCTTTGTGAGTGTACGACCACGCATCGAAATAATTGATGACTATTTTTTCAAGTACCGGGTGGATTTCGACAAGATAGCCATCACCGAAGAGATCGGAGCAATCTGCGTGTCCCGCCCCACCAACCCGACCGGTAATGTTCTCACCGACGAAGAGATCATGGAATTGGCCCGTCTGGCCAAAGAACATGATATTCCTTTTATCATTGATTCGGCCTATGGACTCCCGTTTCCGGCAATGGTGTACACCGGAGCCACCCCGATCTGGCAGGAGGGGATTGTCCTGTGCATGTCCCTTTCAAAGTTCGGGCTGCCGGCGGTACGCACCGGTATTCTTATCGCCGACCGCCGGTTGGTCCGTCTCGTGTCCGGAGCCAATGCCATCGTGAACCTGGAAACGAACACCTTCGGGCCAATGCTGACAGCCGACATCGTCCGTTCCGGAGAAATTATTGAGTTGAGCAGGGAAGTGATCCAACCGTTTTATAAGCAAAAAATGGAACAGACACTGGCATGGATTCACGAGTACCTCGCCGGCATAGAGTATAAGATCCATGTTCCAGAAGGGGCGATGTTTCTCTGGCTGTGGTTTCCTGGATTGCCCGTTTCTGCCCGTGAGTTGTATCAGCGTCTTAAGGCAAGAGGAGTGATTGTAGTTTCCGGTGATTATTTTTTTCCCGGTTTGCCTGCTCCCTGGCAACACACGCAGGAATGTTTGCGTCTCACCTATTCACAGGATGAGTCGGATGTACAGCGGGGCATAGCCTTGATAGCTGAAGAGCTCCATGCCCTTTCTGTGTGAATGTTTGTGCAGTGTACAGAATGTGTATCGGTGGTATTGAAAAGTGCGGCTTCTGGCCGGAAGATGACCGGTCTCACTAAGTGACGGGTAAAAAGGAGTGAACAATGCTGTGGCAATATCAGACGGTTCTTTTTGAGTTCACCAAGGATGGTTTGCTGGGTGACAAGTATGTTGATGACGAAGAGATTGAGAAGGCACTGAACCAGCTGGGCGGCCGGGGTTGGGAGTTGGTGAATGTGACCCTCCTGAAAGACGGCGTACTGGTTTTTCTGAAAAAACCTGTCCATCAGGAGAGGCAGGTTGCAGAACAGCCGTATATTGCCGGCATATCCGACAAGGAACCGGAGATGACGATGGGGCGCCAGCAGACCAGGCCTCCAGCAGACCCGGAACCGTTCAGGGTGGAACCGGTGAGGGCACCGGAACCTGTTTATGTGCCGCCGCAATATGATCTCGATCGTGAACCGGTTGTTCAACCTTCACCAGGTCCTGTGCCGCATGTTCCGATACAGGGCAGCTCATTGGATGATGAATCCGACGGTATAGGCAACATCAGAATACGGTAGACAGGACGCGGTTTAACCGAAGAACACAGGACGGCTTTTCAGAGTGATTTCGTGTCGTGATTGCAGGAGGAACAGTGAATGGCATGGTATATCGGTAAGCGGATCCTGCTGATGATTCCTACACTTTTTGGAATCATGCTCATCACCTTCACTGTTACGCAGTTTGTCCCCGGCGGACCGGTGGAGCGCCTGATGGCCGAGCTGAGCGGGTATGGCAGCGGAGGTGATACAACCGGCAGTGGACTCTATCAGGGGAACAAGGGGTTGGACCGGGAGAGAGTTGAGCAGCTTAAAAAGATCTATGGTTTTGATCAGCCGCCGCTGACCAGGTTTGTGACCATGATGCGCCAGTACCTGGTCTTTGACTTTGGTCAGTCCTACTATCACCATATGAGTGTCGCCCAGCTGGTTATCTCCAAGTTACCGGTTTCAATGTCGCTTGGGCTGTGGAGTTTTATCATCGTGTACTCTGTTTGCATTCCCCTTGGTATCAGCAAGGCGGTACACGATGGCTCGACGTTTGATGTACTGACGAGCACATTCATCCTGATCGGTTACGCCATCCCCGGTTTTGTGCTGGGTATTCTGTTGATTGTTCTTTTTGGCGGCGGCAGCTTCTGGAGTATTTTCCCTTTACGCGGTCTTGTTTCAGACAACTGGTCCGAGCTGAGTCTTCTTGGAAAAGTGTTGGATTATCTCTGGCACATGGTGCTGCCGATCACTGCCTCGACAGTGGGCAGTCTGGCGGTGATGACGCTGCTGACAAAGAACTCCTTTTTAGAGGAGATTCGCAAACAGTATGTGATAACAGCCAGGGCAAAAGGGCTGGAAGAGGGACAGGTTCTCTACAGGCACGTGTTCCGAAATGCCATTATCCCGATCATCACCGGCTTTCCCGGCAGTTTTATCACGGCTTTTTTTACCGGCAGCCTGCTCATTGAAACCATCTTCTCCCTTGATGGTATGGGTCTTCTGGCCTATCAGTCTGTCATGAATCGGGACTATCCGGTGGTCCTCGGTACACTCTATTTCTTCACCATCATCGGTCTTTTTTCCCGATTGCTTTCCGACCTGTCGTATGTGGTGGTTGATCCGCGTATCAGCTTTGAGAGCAGACGGTAAGGAGCAGATAAACATGGGGAGAAAGGACGAAGGGTTCAATACGGGTCGTAAGCGGTGGATTCGTTTCAGGAAAAATCGTCGTGGTTTTGTCGCTCTTGTCGTGTTTATCGTCCTGTTCGGTGTCAGTCTGTTTGCCGAAGTCCTGAGTAATGACAAGCCGTTGCTCGTCCGCTACAACGGGGACTATTTTTTCCCGCTCTGGCGATCCTATCCGGAGACGACGTTTGGGGGTGACTTCGCCACAGAAACGGATTATCGGGATCCTTTTATTCGTGGCCGGCTGACCAAAGGTGAGAATTTTGTCATTTTCCCCCTTAATCCGCACAGCTTTAATTCCATTAATCAATCTCTGGATCGTCCGACTCCGGCCCCGCCAAGTTCGGACAATTATCTTGGCACAGATGACCGCGGCCGCGATGTGCTGGCCCGGCTCCTGTACGGATTTCGTGTCAGTGTACTCTTTGGCGTGACACTTACCACACTGGGTATGCTGCTGGGTATCATTGTCGGGGCGGTACAGGGGTTTTTCGGTGGCCGGATTGATCTGTTCTGTCAGCGTTTCATTGAGCTTTGGGGCTCCATGCCCGAACTGTACCTGCTGATCATCTTTGCCTCCATCTTTGAACCCAGTATACTCCTGCTGCTTATTCTGCTTTCGCTGTTCGGGTGGATGGGATTGTCCGACTATGTCCGGGCGGAATTTCTGAAAGGCCGGAACATGGAGTATGTGAAGGCAGCCAAAGCTCTCGGTGTGAATAATTTCACCATCATGACAAGACACCTGTTGCCTAACAGTATGACTCCGGTTATCACCTTCCTTCCGTTTCGGATGTCCGGTGCGATTCTTGCCTTGACCAGCCTCGATTTTCTCGGACTTGGAGTACCGCCTTCAACTCCCAGTCTGGGTGAACTGCTTGCTCAGGGGAAGGCAAACATTGATGCCTGGTGGCTGTCCATATCGACGTTTGTAGTGCTGGTCGGGACACTGGTGCTGCTGATCTTTATCGGCGAAGCTCTGCGTGAAGCATTTGATCCGCGTAAATAAAAAAGGGGTGCGAACCGAGTCCGCACCCCTTCGAAGTTACGATGTGGTGTCGCTGTTATTTATGGTGGAGCATCTCATGACGAAGTTGTGCAAACTCATCGCGGATGTGGGAACGGAGACCAGCCAGTTCAAAGTAGAGCTCTTTTGCCGTGTAGGTAAACTTCGGGTCGCTCTCCTGATCATCAGCAGTTGGTACAGTCGGCAAAACGGAGCCTGCCTGAAGGAGCCAGGTCGTGAAACGACTGACTGCCACAGACAGGTTGTCGGTATGATCAGAGCCTGCCAGCAGCTGCTCATAAAAGTAATTTACAAGTTTTTCCGTGGCTTTTCCGTCTGTAATAGGAAGCCGGAGCAAAAATGTCAGTACTGTTTCCAGCATCTGCAGAAGAGGTTGCTGATTCTGTGCCAGTTCGGCCTGCCGCAGGGTGGTGATCCTGGCGAGAGCTTCAGCTACGTTCTGTTGTGAAGGTGTACGTACAACCGCTGGCAAAAGAGCACCCAGGGTGGCAAGCTGTACCTCCACCTGATCCGCTGATGGTGGTGATCCGGTCTGATTGTCAATGGTGGCTTCCAGAGTTTTGGTCAGCTCATCGACTGCAGCATCATCGACAGGTGTTGCCAGTGTTTCTTCAGATTCGCTGAAGAAGTTGTCCAGCGCCCGTTCAAGCTCATTATCTTCTTCCTGTTCTCCTTGCTGCTTTTGTACCGGCCCGGCCGCCAGCTCCGGAGTGTCTGCAGCCGCATGAACTTCTCCCGCCTGGTCCAGGGCAGTGAAATCTGCAGCCAATGTTTCATCAAATGTCGCTGCCGGTGCGGACTCATAGGAATCCGGCTGATCTGCAGCCATCTCACTGTCGTCACCAAAGAAGAAATCAAGTTTTTCTTCAATACCCTTCAATGGGGAGCTTTCAAGAGCAGCAATCTCCGCCTCTTCTGAAAAACCCCGTTCCTCTTCAGCACCGGCGAGCGCCGGCGCTACATCATCTTCCTCATCTGCTGAGAACGATGCCGGCTCCTCAGCAGTCTCAGTGAAGAACCTGTCGAGTTCATCTTGAATCTCAAAGATCCCTTGATCTTCAGTCTCTGGGAGGGCAGGATGAACGGCCGCTTCATCATTGATGATGTCATCGCTGTCTGAAGTGGGGCCGGAGGATGTGAAGGCATCTTTGGCATCGATATCACTCAAGGCAGCGATCGGTCCGTTATCTGCGGTATCAAAAGAGAGCCTGTCATCTGTGGATTTTTCTGCTGACGCGATGGCGGATGCCTCTTCCGTGTCACTGAAAAGAAGATCAAGTTCAGCAGCAAGAGCACTTTGACCGGGCAGTTCAAAGGTATCTTCTTCAGTAGGAGCAGAGGTGTCATCAACATCGCTGAGAGCGGGGGTTAAGCCCCGTTTCGAACTTAAATGCGATTCAATGAAGTCATCGGCCAATTCGTCATCAACCGGGTGAATGGCGTCCGGTGGCAGAATCTCATCCGGATACTGTACGTCCGCCGATTCCATGGCCGGCATGGCATCCATTCCGAAAAATGTGCTGATTTCTGCTTCAAGCTCAAGAGTTGAGGCGTCAGTAACCTGAGATGGAACAGTTTCACTGTTCTCAACTGTCGTTTCTGTCAGCCCGGTTATCGGCGATTCAACAGCCGGTATCGGTTGTTCCGCCTCTTTAGCCGTAATATCACTCACCTCCTCAACCACGGCGCTGATACGTTGTTCATCAACCGGTGTACCGGCCTGCGGAGTGGTGATTGCCATTTTGAGATTGTTGAGACGGTTGACCTGGTCGATCAGAATCTCTTCTACTCTCTCCTGACTGAGGGGAGGATCCTGCCTGTGCAGGATGGTCTTGAGATTTTCGCTGAAAGAGTGGAGCAGGACAAACGACTCAGGATGGGCGTCAATCCGTTCGTCAGCTATATAATCTCCCAGAGCCTGCAGACCCTGAATGAGTACCATGGCTGATTTGTTCTCTGAAACAGATTGATGGAGATCGGTGACCGCCTGACTAAATTGTCGCAGACTTTCGTCGGTCACCTCCCAGTCCAGACTGAGAATGGCAGCGATGAGCTGCTTCGTCAGATCTCCTTCTTCAGGAGGAAGGGTGCCGGTCGGGACCGAAGGTTCAATCTGCGGTGGAGGTTCTGTTGCTGATGGAGTTTCACTCTGCTTGATCTGATACTGCAGAATTCGGAATTTTCTGACATCTCCTTTAAGTAACTGGGTGATTTGCTCTCCGGTAATCTGTTCAGATGAAATTATTTTTTCAAAATTGTAGAAAAAGGTCAGTAAGAGTTTGATCGAGTTCGGATGAGCGTATGCGCCTTTTATCCGGATATAGTTACCGATTTTTTCCAATCCTTGCAGATACGTTTCAGCAACTTTATCATCAGGCCACATTGTCTGCAGATTTTTCAGTTCATCTGCAAGTTCCTGGAGGATTTCGTCATTGATTTCCCAATCAAGTGAGAGAATAATTGATTTCAGTCGTGTTAACGGCGAAGATTCTTCACTGGTGAATTCAAAGAGATCGACGTCTTCTGTGTCAAATGATTCATCTGCAAAGAGAGTCAGATCTTCAAAGTCATCGATTGAGGAAACTTGGTCACGCTGCAATTTTTTCATAAACCGGCTCTAGTTGTTAGCTTTACGGCTCATATTCACTACATGAGTTTTCGCTGAAGGGAAATGACCGTGGATGATATTATTTTTTTTAGTGTTTCTGGGACATTGTACCCTGTCAAAGCGCTTGCTTCAAAGGTCGGAACCTTCAGTTTGCTGTTCAGATCCTTGTCGAGGATCGAGATCGGCAGAACAGGTATTCCCTGATTTCGCAGGTCGACCTTGTTGTATTGAAGGACGAGCGGTATTTTGAAAATCGATTCATTATAGCTCATCAGGTTTTCGTGTAACTGGTTCAGAGAGCGTATGTTCTTTTCACGCATCTGTTCCTGTGCATCAGCCACAAACACTATACCGTCAACTCCTTTGAGCACGAGTTTCCTCGTTGCATTGTATTTCACCTGTCCCGGAACGGTGTACAGCTGGATTTTCAGGTCATATCCTTTAATTTGACCCATGTTGAAGGGCAGAAAATCAAAAAACAATGTACGGTCACCATGGGTCTTCAGGCTGACCATTTCTGATTGGATCTGTTTTGAGAATTTTCTGTTGATATATTCGAGGTTGGTGGTTTTGCCGCCACGACCGGGTCCGTAGTAAACAATTTTTACCTGAACGATTTTTTCTCTGAGGTTGATAAAGCTCACATCATACTCCTGAGGTCTCTGGCTCGTTGTCCGGAAATGCCGCTGTCAGGCTAGCTGTTTCAGACCTTGTCTCTGCCCGGTCAGCTTCGGTTCCAGATTTTCTTTATACGTTCAATAGTTTCTACAACATTGAGCCTGAGAAAACCAAGAGAGATGCTCTTTCCGAACATGGTGATCAGGAGGAGCTCGTCATCAATTTTGGAGAAGTGGATATTACATTCCGCGCCTTTATGGAACAGCAGTGAAAATTCCTGTTCTCCGACCAATTTGGCCATGGCATCCACTGTGGCAAAGTTACCTGCTGCCAGAGCGGCAAAAGAGTAGACGTCATACTTTGATGTGCCATTATCTTTAGCGGTGATGATATTGCCGGCCATATCAATAATGATGACACAGTCGACACCTATCTGTATGAGCTTTTCAGTCAGGATCTCATCGATTTTCTCTAGTTGTTCCTGGCTAACAACTCCATAGTTCATATG
>JAAYDD010000091.1 GCA_012729435.1 Desulfobulbus sp. | reverse complement strand
TATCGATGGCTGTCCCAGTCCATTATCGCAACCGTATCCCCTTTCTTGACTCCCAGGGCGGAGAGCGCGTTTGCCAGCCGATGAATACGCAGACGCATCTCCCGGTATGTGTAGCGCATGTGATCGCGATACACGATCTCCTGATTTGGATTATCGACGACCGGTGCAAGAAACAGGTTCTTGATCAGAAGGGGATATGCATAGGCTGAGGCGGTCCGTTGGATAAGCGGGCTTGGCATAGGGAGTTCCTTTTTCAGTGACAGGGAAAGTGGGCGTGATTAATGAATGCTCACCAATACTGAACACCCTGAAACTTGTCAAATAGGTTTGTTCACAAGTCCGAAAAATAATGTACCATTCCGTGGTGCTGAGATGATGCAGAGTACGCTTCTTTCTTCTGATGCCTTTGATACTCGGGAAGAGGGTGCGGTTCATTGTCGTGAGCAGGCATAAACTTCCATCATAAATACGCGAATAAATTCTGTCTTTTTATCTGTATAAACATGTCGGTTAAAAAAATCACTTCCGCGGCAAAGCTCTCTGTACGTATCGCTGTGATCACGATCGCCTCTCTTCTGTTCAACCGGTACACAGCCTTTCTCCTTGGAGTCTATATTTATTCGCTGACTGTTCTTCTTCTGGGCGGTCTTGGTGGAGTGTTGCAGGTAACGGAGATTAAATCACTCATGCTGTTTCACCTCGATGAGGTGAGAGGCGTGTATATGGTACCCGAGTATTGGGAGCTGCTGTTACTCGTTTATCTGTATGCGTACTTCAACATGATTCTGCGACCTTTCCGTTACAGGGCGCTGCTGGCTGCGGTCCCTCTCCTCCTGGCATATCTTGGTCAGGATATTTATTTTCTGATGTACAGCAACGTCTTCCGTGTCGCCGAACTGTCTGAGGTTCCTGAGTTGCTCGGTGTGTTGTCCTGGCCATACCTCCTCTTGCTCGCTGTGTTTGTTCTCTTGCCTCTCGGCTGTTTCTTCTCGCTCATCAATTATCGTAAACCGCTGGTGATTTTGGCCGGAGCAATACCTCTTGCGGTTGTGATCGGCGCAGTCCTTTATTTTCCGGGCAAATACATTGACTGTTACAACAAGGTGGGACAGAAGATTGTTTTTTGGTCGGATGCGGTCAGTGCCGTGAATAACGGACGCTTTATGATGCTTCTCTACCGTGAGGCGGAAAGGCAGGTTTCGCGCTCAAAAACAAAGACCTTCCATAATCGGGAGCAGTACAGAAAGAAGAATGAAAGGTTTGCTCAATGGATCGCTGCGAACAGCACCCGGCGTAACGTACATCTGGTCGTCCTCGAAAGTTTTCTTGATCCCACCCTTTTTAAGAAAGCGTCTTTCAATAAAGATCCTTTTCACCCTGAATTTCGTCAGCTGTTTACCAATAAACTGGGTCTTTCCATTTCACCGGTGGTGGGTGGTAAAACCTCTCAGGCTGAATTTGAAATACTCTGCGGTGTACCGGCTTTTGAAGAGGTGGCCGGAATGGAGTTCAATACCTTCACCGGTGCCGCCGCCTACTGCATGCCCGGTAAACTGCAGCTGGCCGGGTATCAGACCATGGCATCAAATGCGTATAATCCGAGTTTCTTCAACACAACGAGCGCCTATCAGGGTATAGGGTTCGATACGATCTACTTTCCCCGCGAGTATGTCAGCGGCGGTGAGACATACATCGTCAGAGGAGATACCACCGATGAGATGCAGTACATGTTTGACGGTGAATTGTTTGATCAAAACCTCGATTTTATTGCACCGCTGCTCCGCAGGAAGAACGGCCCGCCGCTCTTCAATTATGTACTCACTGTCTATGGCCATTTTCCTCATCTTATCAATGAGAAGAAAAGACCCCTGGTTATCAGGATGCATGCCGCTTTCAAGGACGCACAGCTTGAGCGGTCCGCCAATCAGATCTACTACCGTTCCCAGGCGATTGCCGGTTACATCAGACGCCTGCTGAAGCTTGATCCGGACAGCCTCATTATTCTGGTCAGCGACCATCTGCCTCCGGGGCAGCACGGGCGGAAGAGTTTTCAGAAGCTACGCTATCTCAATAATGACCCGGACAGTCTCCACATGAACCGGATTATGATTGTTGAGGGGGGAAAGATGAAAAAATATGGAATCATGCATCATTATGATGTTCCGAGTGTTATTTATAATTCCATCACCAATGGGGCGTATTGCAAGGTGTATTCCTGCGGTTTTATCGACAACAGACTGCTCGACGACCGGATGAGCCGTCATGATGACTACATGGAGATCATGGCACATGCTGCAGAGTAACGGCGGCATGTTTTGAGACGGTCTGAGGTGATGGAATCCTTGCCAGGAAAGAGGTGTGTCGGCAGGCTGTTTGCGTTGTGCTGACAGCCGGTTCTTCCGGCCGCTCCTCAGACGATCGGACCGGAGAAACAGGTCGCCGCCGGATTGAAAAGAAAACAGACCGGTACCGAATGAGACAGAAGGGGTTTTTTCAGGAAGGCAGGTCATGCGCAGCTTTTTCAGCGCTCCGGCAGAAAAAGGATGAGGGGAGACGGCCTGTGTGGTGCGCTTTTTAGAGGCCTGGCTCGGGACAATGGATGTGGCTGTCTTCTGCACCAAAAAAGGTTGTCATTACCTTCAACAGGTACCAGCCGTCAAGATGTCCGATGGTCTCACGGATCGAGTGCATGGCAAGTTGAGGTGCGCCAACGTCCACGGTGGGAACACCTATTTCCGCAGCGGTTAAGGGGCCGATGGTCGAGCCGGAGATCATGTCGTTGCGCATGACAAACTCCTGGCACGGAATATCGGCCATGGTACAGAGCTGACGGAACAGACCTGCGGTGATCGCATCGGTGGCATACCGCTGAGCAGCATTGAATTTAATAACCGGTCCCTGGTTCAGTCCGACCGGATGATCAGGATCGTGCTTGGCGGCAAAGTTCGGATGCACGGCATGGGCGTTGTCAACCGAGATGAACAGTGAACGGGCAATCACGCGCTGCAACAGATCCGGATCCGGATAGAGCCTTTGCAGAACACTTCGAAGAAAAGGACCCTGGGCACCGGCCATGGACAGGCTGCCGATCTCCTCATGATTGTTTAAGACAATCAATCGGTTGCGGTTATCTGCAGAGGCAGTCATTGCCCGAAGCAGAGCATGGCAGGAAAGCAGATTGTCAAGTCGCGGCGCGGTTACGAGTTCACTGTTCAGGCCGGCACGGCAGGGAGGCTGGAGATCGTAGAGAAAAAGATCTGATGCAAGTATCGTTGCAGTCGCTGCTTCCGGATACTGGGACGCCAGTTCTTTTCGTATGATTTCATTAAAATCGGGCGGGGAGGCTCCATCGGTCAGCATGATGACCGGTACTAGATCCGTCTGCTTATCGATGTGTCTTTTTTCGTTCGCCTCTCGATCAAGATGAATGGCGAGACTCGGGATAACGGCGGCGGCTCTTTTGAAATCAATGAGACTGCATCGAACAGGGGCGGTACCGCAGGCCCAGGTTACCCGCCCGGCAATGGAGAGGTTACGGTCAAACCAGGGAGCAAGGAGAAGACCCCCATACATCTCTACACCCAGCTGAATGTATCCGTGGTGCATCTGTATAGGGTTCGGTTTGATTTTCAGGCCCGGACTGTCAGTATGTGCTCCGGCCATTCGCATTGGCAAGCCGGCTTGCGGCTCACTGCTCAGGGTGAAGGCGATGAGACTCGCATCATTACGAACGACATAGTAGGGGCCGGGAGGAAGTCCGCACCAGGACACGGCCTCGTCAAGGCGCTGGAAACCGTGCTGAGCCAGATGGTCAGCAGCACTGGCGGTTGCATGATATGCGGTGGGGCTGCGTCTTATAAAAGAGAAAAGATCGTCAAGATACTCTGTTACATGCTCCATGACTGCTATGCGTTTGTCGGCGGAAGTATTGAGGGTGTTCGTGTTGTTGTCTGTTCTCAGGATCACGCCACTTGGGTTTGCAGGATAGGGGGTGTGTACTCTTTTGAGCCCCGG
This sequence comes from Desulfobulbus sp., assembly GCA_012729435.1. GTDB lineage: Bacteria > Desulfobacterota > Desulfobulbia > Desulfobulbales > Desulfobulbaceae > Desulfobulbus. The sequence goes on along the minus strand of JAAYDD010000091.1, from coordinate 3,967 downwards.
GGTGCAAGTCATTCACTGTTTGTAAACAAACCGGAGGAAAGAAACTGAACACCTGTCCGTGAAGAAGTGATTGTGATAAAAAGATCAGAAAAACAACTATTTGTTCGAACGGTCTTTTTTGATACTTTTAGCGGAAAGGCCGTACTGTTTCATCTTGTCATACAGAGAGGTCTTGCCGATCTGCAGCTGATCAGCAACGGTGGCAACGTTGCCTGTATACTTGGACAGCGCCTGTTCAATAATGAGTGACTCAAATTCTGCCATGATGTTTTTAAGCGGCTGTGTGCCTATCTTGTGATTAAGGTTTAACGCTGTTTCCTCGTGCTGTTCAGCAGTGGGATCGTCGTCAAAGATCAGATCCGCTTCGGTAATGACCTTTCCCTTGGCCACGAGAACCGCCCGCTGAATAAGATTTTCCAGTTCCCGTACATTACCGGGCCAGGAGTGGGCAAGGAGACGGTTGATGGTTGATTTCGGGACGAAGTCGATCTCTTTTTTGAATGCTTCTCTGTAATGGTTGACAAAATGTGACACGAGTTCGACAATATCTTCTTTCCGCTCCCGCAGCGGGGGAATGGCGATATTGATGATGTTGAGCCGGTAGTACAGGTCAAGCCGGAATTTTTTTTCTTTAACCGCCTGGGCGAGATCAACGTTCGTGGCGGCAATGACCCTGACGTCAACTTTTACCGGTTCAGTGCCGCCGACACGGATGATTTCACCGTTCTGCAGAACCCGCAACAGTGCCACCTGCATGCGCGGGCTGATGTCGCCGATTTCATCGAGAAAAATGGTGCCGCCGTTCACGACCTCGAATTTACCGATTTTACGTTGCACAGCGCCGGTAAACGCCCCTTTCTCATAACCGAACAGGTCGGCTTCAAGGAGAGAGTCGCTGATGGCGTTACAGTTGATTTTTAAAAATGGCTTGTCGTCTCGCGAACTGGTTGCCTTAACGAGATTAGCCACCAGTTCTTTACCGGTTCCTGACTCGCCGGTGATAAGAATGGTTGCATCTGATTCGGAAACCTGGTGGATCATTTCCCGCAGTTCGCGCATCTTGCGGCTGCGCCCCACCATTTTATCCGCCTTGTGATAGTGTCCTAACTGGGTTTTTAAACTGTTGACCTGACGGGAGAGACGACGGCGCATCTCTTCACTTGCCTGCAGTTCGCCGATCTTCTGTTCGAGAATGGTTTCAATACTGGTATTGAACTGGAGGAGTTCCCGTTCAAAGTTTTTGCGCTGGGTGATGTTGCGCATGATGAGCATTATCAGCTTTTCTCCGGTGTAACCGATAAAAGGCATTGAGGAGTATTCCACAGGCGTACTGTCGACCATGGCCTCTCTTACATTGTTGTCGGCTGGAAAGTCCGGAGATTGCAGTAACTTGTCTCGACAGTCGGTCCCGATAATCCGTAAACTCTCAACCACCGGCTTTGAACACGGGCTGCCGAAACACGCCTTGGCGCTCCTGTTCATGTACTCAATGCGACAGTCGTTTCGAAGCAGAAATACCATCTCCGGCATGGCATCAAGAAGTGTCTGCCAGTTGGTGTTGAGACGCTGAATCTCCGCTTCAGCATTGATGACAGAGGTTTGTGGATCAGACATGTGGCATCGGGATTTTCGGATTGAAGACGGATTGACCGATTTTTACTCATTGTAACAGTATCAGTATGCACTGACAAATTTATTCCGGTAAATCGGATTTTTCGATATGGTGGAATACCATGATTTTGTACGAAAAACAAATGATTTTAATGAGTTCTTGGAACAATTACGCACAAAGAATGTCTACAAGCTGCCGGTGTCCGGCTGGGAAAGGATACTGAGAGAGTTGGCTGAGAGTCACCCACGCATACTGGCTGGCAGCGGTGAGCACCGGCTTTGGGCAGGAGGGATGAAGTATGCCATGAAAGCCGTGGAGAGTTACCCGGTATCGGGTGTAGAAATGGGTGACCGTTGCCAGAAAGTTCAACTGTTTGATCTGCCAGCCGGTTTCTTCACGGATTTCCCGAAGAGCGCCTTCTACAGGAGATTCTCCCTCTTTGAGCCGGCCGCCGGGAAATTCCCACAGACTCCCCCAGATATCATCGGGTAGACGCTGTTGAATAAAGATACGGTCATCTTTATGGAGGATACAGCAAGCCATGACAATATCGATTTTTTTACCTCTGGCTGTCGGCAATGGCCGGAACTCGACCGTGTCAGCCCGATGGGCGCGGCACTGCATCCGGAGCGGACAGTCCGCACAAACGGGTTTTTTTGGTGTGCAGACAAGTGCACCAAGCTCCATGAGAGCCTGATTGAAGTCTCTTGGATGTTCCCGATCAAGTAAGGTGCCGGCCATGGTTGTGAGCTGTTTTCTTGTTGCTGCGTTTTTTAGAGGACTGTCAATATCGGCCAAACGGGAAAAAATTCGTTCAACATTGGCGTCGATGAGGGGGTAGGGCTGATTGAAGGCAATTGAGAGAATGGCCGCCGCCGTATACGGACCGATACCGGGAAGGGCAAGCAGTTGCTGATAATCAGAAGGGATCTCCCCGCCGCGGCTGCTGACTAGGTAGAGAGCCGTCCGGTGAATGTTACGGGCGCGGGTATAGTAACCCAATCCTTCCCACGCTTTGAGGATTTTTTGTTCAGGTGCTGATGCGACGGCCTCAACATCCGGAAACTGTTCAACCCAGCGCTGAAAATAGAGGACAACCCGTTCCATCTGTGTCTGTTGCGCCATGACCTCAGCAATCCACACATGATATGGTCTGTACGTTGTACGCCAGGGGAAAGGCCGCTGGTGTTTTGCAAACCAGGTAAGAAGCCGGTCTCTGATTTCGTTGACGGTATCTGTACTGCCGAACTCGTTTTCAATCACTTTTCTTCTCTTGGTTCCAGTTGATCTGCGTCCGGTTAGAGTGAAGACGGAAGATGGACATATCCGCGGAATGCGGCGTGAAGCTGACTGTTTCTGTTACCAGGAGGCACAGGAGCCGGCCTGCAGCTTCAGTCTATATCCGTTGCCCATATTCAGCAACAGGTAACAAATTACTGTGCAAACAGCACGGTTATGGTAGAAGCTGCTGGCCGGTTTTTGCTTTGCTCCCTTCATTGGATCCACTATGGTCTCATCTTTTTTTCGTCAGTTTTTTACACCCAGCATGCTCGTTGCCTTTCTTATGGGCTTGAACTGCGGCATGCCGCTCCTGTTGACATCCACAGTCCTCCAGGCCTGGATGACGGAACAGGGGGTGAACCTTTCAGTCATCGGTGTTTTTTCCCTGGTCGGTTTACCGTATACTCTCAAGTTCGTATGGGCGCCGATCTTTGACCGATACATTCCGCCGTTTCTGGGTCGCCGCCGAGGCTGGCTGCTCATTGTGCAGCTGATCCTGATTCTGACCGTCGCCTCCCTCGGTCTGACGGATCCGGGTCAGACACCCTGGCTGGTGGCGCTGGCCGCCTGTTTTGTCACCTTTTTTTCCGCCTCCCAGGATATTGTGGTTGATGCGTACCGCCGTGAAGACCTCAGGGACAATCAGCTGGGATTGGGCAGTTCACTCTATGTCAATGGATATCGGATCGGTATGCTTCTGTCCGGGAGCGGGGGGCTCATTCTTGCCGATCATTTTACCTTTGGACAGGTGTACCTGCTCATGGCCGCCTCACTTCTGGTGGGTGTGGTCACCACACTCCTCTGTAAAGAGCCGCCGTTAACAGGAAGAAGACCGCGCACTCTTCGGGAGGCGGTGGTGGAACCGTTTGTCGAATACTTCAGCCGTGACCACGCCTTGGTGTTGCTCTTGTTTATTCTGCTGTATAAGATCGGTGATCAGATGGCCTCGACCCTGACCACCCCGTTTTATCTGGCCCTTGGGTTCAGCAAAACCCAGATCGGAGTGGTGGCCAAACTCTTTGGTTTCTGGTCGACTGTTATCGGCGGGCTCTTGGGCGGCATCATTATGCTGCG
>JAAYDD010000090.1 GCA_012729435.1 Desulfobulbus sp. | reverse complement strand
TTCTTACCTGTTTTCAGCAGCTGCTCAACGCTTACATCAGCATGCTGATGCTCTTCTTCTCCCCAGTAGTAAAGGAGTGTTGATAAAATACCTCGATTTGTTGCCATCAGTGAATTTTTCACCTTACCGGCATCCGCAGGATGACATCCTTCGACACCACAGGTCTTTTCAACCCAACGCAGATCACCGGGATTCAGCACCATACCTGCATGCGCTTTATTCTTATCAATTGCAAGCGGATCACCGAGATGGCAGGGTGAACAGCCGACAACCAGACGGTCATGGGCTCCATCCAACCTTTCGTCGGTGTGGCAATTCAAGCACATTTCGACCATACCGGAAGTGGTCACACCAAGTTGTTCGGGTCGTGAGGTTGTAAACTCACGGAGGATGAGAACACCGATCAGAACAAGTGCAACGAGAATAAAAACTATGATCGGGACAGGACTTTCAGAGGGACGGGTCATAACGCATGCAGGTTGCCTCGAATATGCACCGGGAACAGAAGAGACAGGCGGATCCGGCAAGAGAACAGAATAAAGAAAACGTCAGCAAAAAACAATACCCGCGAATCTAAGGGCGCCCGCCTCCCCTCATTCAACAAACCCGTGAGCCAATGGATAACGCCGCCCCGGAGCCGTCCCTGTGGTGGTTATATTGATAGAAGGCGGAGCCTGCTGCCGCTTATAGGCATTTAACTTCACTTTACGAATGATATCACGAACTAACGGAGTATCAAATCCCAGAGATGCTATCTCTTTAACACCTCTCCCCTCCTCCAGATACGCATGCAAGACAGCGTCAAGCATATCGTACGGCGGTAAATCATCCTGATCATACTGACCGGGCTTAAGTTCTGCAGTCGGTGGCCGGAGGATAATCTGTTCAGGTATCCGTTCACTCCTCTTGTTGATGTAGCGGGCGAGATCATACACCATGGTTTTCGGCACATCGGCAATAACAGCTAACCCGCCGCTCATATCGCCGTAAAGAGTGCAATATCCCATGGCCAATTCCGACTTGTTGCTCGCCGTTAAAAGCAACCGGTTGAATTTATTGGACAGTGCCATGAGCAGGTTTCCCCGGATCCGTGACTGGATATTCTGCTCTGTTGTATCTTCGGGGTATCCGGCAAAACAAGTTGCTAAACTGGCCTGATAAACTTCCATTGCCGCGGATATGCTGATGATTTCAAAGTCGCAACCTGTATTCTCTGCAAGTTTCCTGGCATCATCAACGGATTGGCCGGCCGTGTATGGAGAAGGCAGGGCGACCCCGAGAACATTTTCTGCTCCCAGTGCATCACAACCGATCACTGCAACAACCGCAGAATCAATTCCTCCGGACAGTCCGAGCACTGCTCTGGTAAGTCCGGTTTTACGGGAATAATCACGGACACCAAGAACCAGCGCCTCATAGACTTGAGCAACGGTTTCATCAGCAAACGGAACACCTGCCCTGTCGATGTTATCACTGTCAACAATCAACATGTCCTCCGTATAACCGGCGGCAATCTGATGAATCCCGCCTTTTGCCGTCACAACCATGGAATGACCGTCAAAGACCAATCCGTCCTGGGCTCCGACCTGGTTAACGTAGAATAGAGGCATGTTATACTGCCGGCACATCTGGCTGAACAGGCTCTGATGCTCTTTCAGCTTGCCGAAATAGTAGGGAGCGGCAGCAATATTGATGAGGATATCCGGCATAACCGGACCCACAGCCAGTCCGGCAAGCGGGTGAACCTGATTCGAATGCTCCAGTGGAAAGATGTCTTCACCAAGTGTCAAACCGCAATACATTTCCTTAAAGGGAAAGACCGCCGAGGCTGTTCCCGGTTCGAAATAACGGGTTTCATCAAACATACAGTGAGAAGGGATCAACTGCTTACGTGCATGAACGGCAATTTTACCGGAGTGTAAGACTAAAGCTGAGTTATACAGCGGTTTACCAGGCCCCTCTCGACGCTCCGGCACACCGACAACACAGGTAATCCCCTCCAGTGAGGTGATGAGCTCAACCAAAGCGCGGTCATGCGCCTCAAGAAATGAGGCACGTTCCAGGAAATCGTGGGGCGGATACCCACTCAGTGTCAGTTCAGGAAAGACCACCAGATCACAACAGGCCTGCTTGGCCTTGTCGATCCACAGGAGAACCTGGCGAAGATTCCGCTCAAAGGCACCGATAAGAGGGTTTGTCTGCACAATCGCAATTTTTGTCATCTCATCAACCAAGACACTGAATCAGAAGTCATCAGAACCAGAACCTTGTCACGGCGAAGCAGAGGGTATCTGTGGTGTGCACACAAAAAACCCGGCTACTCTCTGTAGTCGGGCTGTGAAGCGTTGAATTATTTTCTGATCACGTTGGCTGCTGCCGGTCCCTTGGGTCCGTCGACAATTTCAAATTGAACCGTATCCCCTTCATTCAGCGTTTTAAATCCCGAGCCGCTGATCGCAGAATAATGAACAAAAACATCCTTACCTGCTTCCTGTTCTATAAAACCGAATCCTTTCGACTCATTAAACCATTTTACTTTTCCTTCCAGCATCGTTTTTTTACTCCTTAACCTGGGCTCTACGTATTGTCTATGCGGCGGGTTACCTGTCTTTGCTTTAAAAGGGGTACAGAACCGGACTTATTTGTGCGTCGCCTGAACTGTTTCACTGTGGAGCATACCATTACCGGCATGAAAAACAAGAAATTTGATGGCGGAGCAGTTCCGCGGTAAGTCTCCTCTCCTCATCCTGTAAAGAGGACTTACTCTCTTCATGAAAATCATTCCAATCAGCGTTGATACAGCTGCACCGCCCGGTTGTGATCAGCTAAATTATTGGAAAATACATGGGTACCGTCATTTTTTGAGACAAAGTAGAGCGCATCGGAATCAACAGGGTGAAGCACGGCCTCCAAAGACGCCCTTCCCGGGTTACAGATAGGGCCGGGCGGTAAGGCCGGAATGACATACGTATTGTAGGGCGTGGATCGCCTTAAATCAGCTTTGGTCAGCCTGCCGTTAAAATCGCGAACCCCGTAACTGACTGTGGGATCAGACTGCAGGCGCATCTTTTTGGCTAATCTGTTATAAAAAACCCTGGCAATAAGCGGACGTTCAGCGGCAACTGCCGCCTCTTTTTCCACCACCGATGCCAAAGTCAGCAGTTCATGCCGGTTTAACTTTGTGTGAGCAGGTATTTCAAGATCCTGCCAGACCTGTTGAAAGCGTCCTACCATGCTCCGGATGATGGTCTCTTCACTCGTTTCATTCCGAACCAGCACGTATGTTTCCGGGAAAAGATACCCTTCGAGATGCGAAGCCTTGATCTCGAACTGCCGGATAAAAGATGCGTCAGCAACAAGCGCTAAAAAACGTCCCTGTTCAACCCAACCGTCCTTCGCAAAAACAGAGGCAATCTGCTCGGCGGTTAAACCTTCCGGAACAGTGACGTAATGTCGCAACGTTTTTCCCTGTACAAGCAGATCTATAACTTCCGGCGGAGTCAGACCTTTAGGGATACTGTACTCTCCTGCCTTCAACTGCGTTCTGGCCCCGGACAGATAGATCAAGGCCAGATAACGGATATCATCTTTAAGAAGTCCATTTGCGGCCAGCAGTTTGCCGATGAGACGGACACCGGCTCCTTTCGGAATCAGCAGAACAACATCACCCTTGCCGGGTGCTCTCGTTGTCAGGTAGGAGAGATACCACACCCCGGCACTGCTGCCGATAATCAGAAAAAAAAGGAAAAATATCAGCAAAAAACGTCGCATAACCGGGACCGGAACAGTTCAAAACAACGGACAGGCAAAAAATAAAACTTCCGGAACAACAGCGTACCTCCAGTTGCCGGTACTCTCTAATCAGGCAATCACTCCTTTTTGTCGACCTTTTTCAGCTGCGGTTTTCCTTTCGGCATTTTACCAAGTGCCAATTCAATAACTTCGTCCATGTGTTGAACCGGAAAAAAGGTAATCTTTTTACGCAGCTCCTCAGGAATTTCCACTAGGTCTTTTTTATTTTCCTCAGGAATGATCACCTTGTTGATACCGGCCCGCAAAGCTGCCAGAGCCTTATCTTTCAGCCCGCCGATCGGTAAAATTCTACCGCGCAGGGTCACCTCACCGGTCATGGCAAAACCGCGTTTCACCGCCTTCCCGCTGATTGCTGAAAACAGCGCCGTGGTCATGGTAATACCGGCAGAGGGACCGTCTTTGGGAATGGCGCCTGCCGGAACGTGTATATGAATATCCACCGTATCAAAGTACTCCGGCTCCACACCCAAAATCTTATTCCGACTCCGACAGTAACTGAGAGCCGCCTGGGCGGACTCTTTCATTACTTCACCCAGCTGACCGGTCAGCAGCAACTTCCCCTTACCCGGTAAAACCGAGGTTTCGATATGCAGCAGTTCTCCCCCGACCTCTGTCCAAGCAAGACCGATGACCAGACCGGGCTGATTGGTCGTATCAAGTTCTGTTTCCGGAAGATACCTGTACGGACCCAAGTACTTTTCCAGTGTGTTTTCGGAAACGACATACGGTCCCTTACCGCCTTCGGCAACCTTGCGTGCGATTTTCCGACAGACTTTCCCCAGAGCGCGTTCCAGGTTTCTCACTCCTGCCTCATGGGTGTATCTGCTGATAATTTTTTCCAGAGTGGCGTCATTGATCCTGATCTGACTGGGTCTGATCCCGTTCTCTTTGATCTGCCGCGGCAAAAGATACTTGGTAGCGATTGCCATCTTCTCTTCCAGCGTGTAACCGGAAAGCTGAATCACCTCCATACGGTCAAGCAATGGTCCCGGAATAGTATCACTGCGGTTCGCTGTGGTGATGAACATGACCTTGGAGAGATCAAAAGGCAGATTCATGTAGTGGTCGGAAAAGGTATTGTTCTGCTCCGGGTCGAGCACTTCAAGCAAGGCTGAGCTCGGATCTCCCCGATAATCGTCACCGATCTTGTCGATCTCATCCATCATGAACACGGGGTTGTTGGTACCAACACTTTTCAAACCCTGCAGAATACGGCCTGGTAAGGCGCCGATATAGGTACGGCGGTGACCGCGGATCTCGGCCTCATCCCGCATACCGCCTAAAGAGAGTCGATAAAATTTTCGCCCCATGGCCTTGGCAATCGCCTGACCAAGGGAAGTTTTGCCGACACCCGGCGGACCGACAAAACAGATGATCGGTCCCTTGGTATCAGCATTAAGTTTACGAACAGCCAGATATTCAAGGATGCGTTCTTTGATGCGATCAAGACCGTAATGGTCCTCATCAAGGACTGCTGCCGCCTCCTTCAGATCAAGCACATCTGTTGAAGACTCCCGCCACGGCAAGTCTAGGAACCAGTCAAGATAGGTACGGACAATGGTTGCCTCAGAGGCCTCGGGGTGCATCATCTCCAACCGTCGTAATTGTTTGCGGGCTTCTTTTTTCGCATACTTCGGCATCTTCTTCTTGCGCAACTGTTTGCGAAGTTCTTCAATTTCCTGAGAATAGCCGTCCTCATCGCCGAGTTCGCGTTTCAGCGCCTGAATCTGCTCACGGAGGAAGTACTCCCGCTGACTGCGAGACATCTCCTCTTTGACATCAGACTGGATCTTGGCCTGCACTGTCGAAACTTCCAGTTCCTTATGCAGTAAATCCGCAACCAGACGAAGACGGGCAATCGGATCGATGGTTTCCAGGATCTTCTGAGATTCAGCAATCTTCAGCCGGAGATTAGAACCCACCAGGTCGGCGAGTCGTCCCGGTTCCTCAATGTTGTTTATGATCGTCATCAGGTCTGAGGAAAGAAGCCCGCGAAGCGACATGATCTTTTCAGTCTGCTCGCGCACGTTGCGCATCAGTGCTTCGATTTCGACTGTCATTTCAGGAGATTCAGGCTCCTCAATCAGGTCAATCTTCACCCGGTAAAACGGTTTTTTCTGAAGAAAGGAACGAATACGAGCTTTTGACAATGCCTGCACCAGCACTTTCAATCGCCCATCCGGAAGCTTGAGAGTCCGCATGATCATCGAGACCATGCCCACTTCATAGATATCCTTTTCTTCAGGATCGTCCTTGGTCGCATCTTTCTGGGTAACGAGCATCAACAGTTTATTGGCTGCCAACCCTTCATTCACCGCCTCAATAGAACCCGGACGACCGACAAACAGCGGGATGATCATATAGTTGAAGACCACAACATCACGTACAGCCATCATCGGCAGCGAATCAGGGATCTCTAGGTCCTGCGTTTGTTCGTCAAAATCACCCATACTGGTGGACAACGAATCATCAAATTCCACGTCACTCCTCCTCAACATCACGCCAGATAACGGCCTTAGTGCTCCATAGTCCAACGACAGTAAACATGACCCTTTCCGAAGTCAAGCAGACGCAAAGCCCTGCAAGCGAAGATTTTCCTTGAATAATTACCGGGTGCTCAATATACAAAAGATCATCCGTTTGTTTCTTTTTTTACTTTCCCTGGAGCCCTCTATGCTATCAGTCGAGTCCTATTTCTCCCTAGATGACTGCGCTCATCAGGAACTCTTTGCCGATTGCCCCCATGTCTGGACTCCTCTAAAAAAACTGAAAGAGTACATCGCCAGCCACACCAGACCCACCTTCCAGCACCTCTGCATCACCGACGGTGTACCTCTTGAGAGCCCGTATATCTCCTTTAACGGCAAGCTGCGCAATGCCAGAGAGTGTATCATCACCTATGGCGACGCGACCAAAGGCGGTCTTTCGGTCTGGGAGAACGGTCAGATTCTGGAAGGGGCTTCAGTCATCATGGCTGGGGCGGTGATCCTTGGCAAACACGTGACCATTGGTAAAGGGGTTCTCATCGAATCCGGGGCCATGATCAAATCTCCAACCATCATCGGCGACGGCTCAGAAATTCGCCAGGGAGCCTATCTGCGGGGCAACTGTCTTGTCGGCAGGCGTTGCGTGGTCGGACATGCCACTGAAGTCAAACACTCCATTCTTCTGGACGATGCGAAGGCCGGTCATTTCGCCTATCTTGGCGACTCTATCCTTGGCAGAAATGTCAATCTCGGTGCAGGAACGAAATGTGCCAACCTGCGGTTCTTTCCGGGAACCGTCAAACTCCGGACCAGAGACGGCTCTGTTGATACCGGCCTGCATAAACTCGGTGCCGTGTTCGGCGACAACGTGCAGACCGGATGTAATTCGGTAACGAGCCCGGGCACACTCATAGGACCGGACAGCCTTCTCATGCCCAACACTACCGCACTCGCTGGAGTACATCCTCGAAAAAGCGTGATACGCTAGAATCAGAGTCCAGCTGCCGATCTGTAAGCGGCGGCTGTTGACCGGCGTACTCGTACAGTGCAAAATAAAAGGCGAAAAGGATGCCCACGGTAAAAAAAAGACGCAACAGCCGGTCCCACGGCAGCCACCCTTTTCCGGTTAAGCGCCGGATAACAACAGCAATGATGTAGGTAAACCCCAATGCATAGGGGGCTGTGAGTAGAATTTGATACAGGGTGCCTGTAAAAACCGCATGATAATCTGCTCCTAATCGCAGATGAAACAGCAGATAAGTCAGCGCTGTTGCGATAAATGTTATTTTTTCTCGAAATGTTGCCATGATCCCAAACAAAAGTGTTGCCTGTATATTTCCGGACACTCTGCCAGACGAGCGCTTCCTCCGGCCCCTTGTACAAGTTTTCGATAAGGTTGTCTACCTGCAGGCAATTGAAAATGAAGCACCTCTTGCAAAAAGTACATCCCGGCAGATTGGCCGGTACCATAACGAAGGCAGGATAGAATGCTTCACCCCTGTGCCTCTTGGTGAGCAGCGCCAACGATTCATCGCTCTCAGCCATGACCTGCAAAAGAGAGGCAGCCATTATATCAACCAGCTGGGCATGCTTACCCTGGCAGAACTCAATCGTACCGGCCGGCCGGAGTCACGCCGAACCATCATCAGTGATATTCTCAACAGCAGCGGAATTCGTCCGGAACAGCTGGCTGAGCAACTCCTCTGGCAATCGCGACTCGTTCTTCAGCTGGCAGAGATGTACGACCGTGAACAGGCAGGCCTGCGACAGGCACTTCAGGATATTACAGAACAGGAACAAAGACTTCTGGCGACGTTGTGCGATGAGAGGGACAGTCTCTTTACCCTTCCTGCGGAGAGCATGACCATGGAACAGGAGACGGACAGTCTCCTGCAATATCGTTTAAGAGCGTGGACTCGACTCGTTTTCCACACTGATGCCCGATCCGTTATCCCGGGGCTTTTGATCACCAGGTATCAGGCGGCCCTGGACCTGGTCCATGAGTTTTATGAGAAACAGCGAGGGCAGAGTCCTCGTCTGCTGACCACACTGGAGATACCGGTAACAGAAAACGCCACTGGCCCCGAGTCGACCATGAAGACATCTTTATATACACGATGCCCCGATCTCAGCACAGCTCTCAGCACACTTCATACAAGTCAGCAGAAAGGAGTACGTCTTGATGAAGGCTTAGGCCGGCTTCTTGAAAAAGGCACCGCAGAGTGGTTGCACACCATCGCATCCAGTGCCGGGTTGAACCATGATCTTCAATGGAAACTCGAACTCTACCTCTTCGAAGACATCTCACCGTCTTCACTGTTTACTGAAAGCTATGTCGCCGGTAAAGAGTACAGTCGGCCTACACAACCTGAGACAGGTTGTGTTGTCGGCCTGTTGGCGGCACAATAAGATCTTAACGGCTCTGCTGTTCCCTCTTCCTGCTCTTTGCTTCAAGCCGGGAAACGAAATCCATCCATGGTCCTGATGGCTCAGTGATCTCCACCCCCATCCGCTTACTGACGCTTCCGGCCTGCTCCCATCTTGGCCGGACTCTAAATTTAAAATACTCACTCCCGCTGGAAGCTACGGCAGTATAGGTATCCATGTCCTGGCCGAATCGTTTTGCCAAATCAGTCAGACAAAGCCCCACCCGTGAAACATCTTGAACCGTTCCTGTGCAGAAGCCGATTCCGTCAGAGACATCAATAAGCATATTTCTAACCGGTAATCGCGGATGTTTTCGTTTCTCCATATCTTCACCTCCCCGGCCCGGATCATGGCATCATAATCAGATATGCTCTTGATCAGGACCATAAAGGACGCTGAGATTTCACCCCGTCTCTAGGCTGCGCGATTTTCACACTGTTCGCGATACGGATTAACAGTCATAACCGGACAACAGGCTGACTTCACGACTTTTTCTGCAACACTGCCGAACATGATCCGCTCAAGTCCCTTATAGCCGTGGGTACCCATGATGATCAGCTGCACTTTTTTCTTGGCTGCATACTTTAAAATTTCCTCAGCAATATCACCGGAAAGAACCTTTCCTGTCACATGCTGAACCCCGGCTTCTGCAAATACTGCCCTGTTTTCTTCTATATACGTTTCCATCTGCTGCTGGGCAGAGGCGAACAGCTCCTCCTCCAGATTCGGTAAATTGATGGGCGGAACGAAAAAACCGCTGTAATCCTCAAAGGTTTGGGCCACAAACACCAGGTGTAATTCCGCTTTGAATGTTCCGGCCATATACGTTGCCGCTTTAATGATCTTTTCGGCATTGTCTGAAAAATCAATGGGCGTCAGAATACTTTGAATGCTTTGCATAGGGGGCTCCTTGCATAATAAAGATGGAAGATCAATCGCTGTATGAATAAAAGATAAATCGTTTACAGATTTTTTCACCAGGAATAACTGCAGGGCCCTTCTTCGCCGGGAAACATTCTGATAAAGCTGTTGACCGCAGGGCCAATCAATCATATAGTCCAACCTATCCAACTGATTATATCTTTTGTTCTTCTTTTGTCTCCGGCGGTTCTGCCCGGTCGGAGACATCCGGTGCACACTTTATTCAACCGGAATCAATACTGCCAACTTTCTCCACTGGATCGGATATCAAGTCATGGATTTCGTCCCAAAATGGATTGCCTGGGAAATCACCCGTCGCTGTAATCTTCGTTGTGTCCACTGCCGCTCCTCTTCCCAGCTTGAAATTGACGGACATCCTGATTTTTCTCTGGCCGAGGCAAAACGAATCCTCGCTGAGATTCGTGCCTATGCCAACCCTGTTGTCGTGCTCTCCGGCGGTGAACCGCTCCTGCGACCGGATGTATTTGAAATTGCTGCTCACGGGACTGATCTTGGTCTGCGCATGTGTTTGGCGACCAACGGATCACTGGTAAACGCTGAAACCTGCCGACGCATAAAAGAGAGCGGCATCAAGATGGTCTCCCTGAGCCTGGACGGCTCCACCGCTGAGATTCATGATGATTTCAGAAATCAGCCCGGAGCCTTTTCCGGAGTCATGAACGCCATTCACCTGTTCAATGAGCATAAAATTAACTTTCTCATCAACTCCTCTTTCACTAAACGCAACAAAGAGGAAGCACCCAAGATTTATCAGCTGGTAAAAGATCTTGGCGCCACCGCCTGGTATATGTTCATGATTGTCCCGACCGGCCGCGGCGAGGAAATCATGGCTGAACTGATCCCTGCGGATGAATATGAAGAGATGCTCAACTGGCATTATGATATGGAAAAAGAGGAGGACGAACTTCTTGTCCGTCCAACCTGTGCTCCTCAGTATTATCGGATTATACTTCAACGCTCCAAGGCTGAAGGTGAACGTTTTAAACGGCGCAGTCTTTCATTCTCCACCGGCGGATCCAAAGGCTGTCTTGCGGGGCAGCTCATCTGTTTGATCGATGTCGATGGCAATGTCTTACCGTGCAGCTACTTTCCGTTGTCAGCCGGCAATCTGCATACACAGTCTTTCCGGGACATCTGGGAAAATTCAAAGCTCATGCTCGATATGCGCAACTTTACCGGCTATAAGGATAACTGCGGCCGGTGTGAATATGTCGGGGTCTGTGGCGGATGCCGGGCCAGAGCCTATGCAGTGACCGGAGATTACATGGCCGGCGAACCCTTCTGCAACCATGTGCCGGGCCGTCGTCTCCATGAGCATTCTTCCCGTCCAGACGACCTGTAAAATACAAACCCACAAATACGGACATCCGATGAACAGTACATTTCTTCAAGCCTGTCAGGGTCAGAAAACAACCTACACACCAGTCTGGTTCATGCGGCAGGCCGGCAGATATTTACCTGAATATCAGAAAATCAGAGGAAAAGTGAGTTTCCTCGAACTGTGTAAAACACCGGAACTGGCTGCGGAAGTAACGTTGCAGCCCGTTGATATTTTCGGTTTTGATGCGGCAATACTCTTTTCAGATATTCTCATCCCCATGGAGGCCATGGGGCTTGAGCTTGAATTTCATGAGGGCAAGGGCCCGCTCTTTCCCGCACCGGTTCGCAGCCAGAGAGCTGTTGATGCCCTGATGATTCCGGTTCCTGAAGAACAACTCCCCTTTGTACTGGAAACAATCCGCCTCCTCCGCCTCACCCTGCAGGTACCGCTGATCGGCTTTGCCGGCGCTCCCTTCACCCTGGCGACCTATCTCATCGAAGGCGGCAGTTCCAAAGTCTTTCTTCACACAAAGAAGATGATGTTTCAGGAGCCGCAGCTCTTTCATAACCTGATGGAGAAGATTACAGCCTGTACAAGCATCTATCTCCAGGCTCAGGCCAGGGCCGGAGCCCAGGCTCTGCAGCTGTTTGATTCCTGGGTCGGCATTCTCGCTCCCTGCGACTACGAAGAATTCGTTCTCCCCTACACCCGGTCCATCATCAGAGATCTGCGAGCCAGCACCGATGCCCCGATTATCTACTTTGCAAACAACGGTGCCACATTAACCGAACTCACCACCACCGTCGGTGCTGATGTGCTTGGTTTTGACTGGCGTCTGCCGATCAAAGACGCTGTCGCCCGGGCCGGCCAGCACGCAGTCCAGGGCAATATTGATCCGCTGGCCCTTTTTTTGCCGCCGAAACAACTGGAAGAACGGATCAGGACCATGCTCATAGATGCCAAAGACGCACAGGGGTATATCTT
>JAAYDD010000089.1 GCA_012729435.1 Desulfobulbus sp. | reverse complement strand
GGGTGAGATACTCTTTGAGGATATCGTTTTGGATAGTGCCGTTGAGCTCTTCCTGTTTAACACCCTGTTCCTCAGCCGCACCGATCCACATTGCCAGAATCGGAATAACAGCACCGTTCATGGTCATGGAAACAGACATTTGATCCAGCGGGATTCCGTCGAAAAGGATCTTCATGTCTTCGATGGAGTCGATGGCAACACCTGCTTTACCGATATCACCGGAAACACGGGGATTGTCGGAGTCATACCCGCGGTGGGTGGAGAGGCTGAAAGCAACAGAAAGGCCTTTTTGTCCTGCGGCCAGGTTTTTGCGATAGAATTCGTTTGAAGCTTTCGCTGTGGAGAAACCTGCATACTGACGGATGGTCCATGGACGACCGGCATACATAGTGGCCATCGGTCCTCGGGTGTAAGGAGCCATTCCCGGGAACATGCTGAAGGACTCGAGATCCTTTATGTCTTCAGCATAGTACATGGGTTTGACGGTGATTCCCTCCGGGGATTTCCAATTTAAGGATTCCGGGCCTTTACCCTTCATCTGTTTGGTGGCCAGTTCAACCCATTGATCATATGTTGTTGCCATGTTGTCTACTCCTTGTTGTAGAATTTAGGGACATCCCATGTTGAAAAAACAAATCATACCGCATCCCCTGTACCATTTTAACGCGGAAAATGATGCAGGGGATTAGAGAGTGGAGTGTTATTCAGGTTTCCGTTGCCGCGAAAACCTGAATAACACTTAAATAATTACATACGCTGTGACAGTTCTACAAGGACTCCGCCGGTTGCCTTGGGGTGAATAAAGGCAATTTTGCAGTTTCCTGCACCAATGCGCGGAGTCTCATCAATGAGGGCAACGCCTTTTTCCTTTAGTTCGGCAAGCGCTTCTTCGATATTTTCCACTTGAAACGCAACATGCTGAAAACCGCCTCTTCCTCCGCTCTTCTCGATGAATTTCGCAACCGGGCCATCGGGAGAGGTGGAGACGAGCAGTTCTACCTCGCTCTCACCAACCGGATAAAATGCGGTGGTAACTTTTTGTTCCTCAACAGTTTCTGTTCCATGCAGTTTCAGGCCAAGAACGTCAGACCAGAATTTATTGCCTTCTTCCAAACTTTTCACTGCGATGCCGAGATGGTCAATTTTTAGAATCTTCATACTGTCAACTCCTTGTGTTTAATGTTTGAACAGATGGTTGATAAGGATCAGCACCACTACTGGCCGTAGGTTTTGTTTTATTGCCCGGCCGCTTTAGCATACTTTGGAGAAGGATCATAATGAGGATGTTGCCTGGCCGGTGATCTCGTTGACAGAAAAGGGCATAAAAAAACCGGCAAAAACAGAAGCATTCGCTGTCTTTTTGCCGGCCGATTTTCGTCTTGATGGCGACAAGTTTTTAACTGCTGTTTGAACCGTTGCTGCTGCCATGGGAGAAACCGATATCCTCAAAGGATTTTTCCACAAGATTGTTGAAAAAATCAGCTTATATCGCCGTAAAACACCATGATTCAGGTTGTTTGTCCGGAGACCCTCTCTTTTTGCGACCTCGTTTTATTCCTGTCTGATGTACCGACGTTTCGAGTCAGCTGTACGACTGTTAAGGGTGTTTTTCAGTTTGTTGGCAAAGAGACGTAAACGAACCGTCGACAAACCCATATTCCAACAATTACAAATAGACTTTTACTATTTAAGTATCGTGCTTTTGTCAATAGCAAAAGTATGACCGGCAGATTAAGGACGCAAAATTTCAGAAAAAAAGAACCGTAAACAGTGAATCTGCACTCAGTTGGCAGGAAGCTGTGATCTTATCGGCCCTGTTTGTCACGGTCTGTTTTTTATGGGAAAAGAACAGATTCGCCGTACGTTGATTTCAGAAGCCTGGTGGGGACTACGTCATCATTAGTTTCTTGTGAATCAATAGTTTTTTGTGTACAACAGACCAGTTTCATGCGGAGCGTCGTATATGATACACACTTGTTGAGGACATGATCCGAAGGGCAGACAGATTTCCCGGGAAGCAGATTTTAAACAGATATGTGTAAGCAGGTCTTTTTTGTGCGGTTTTCTGGCTGTCAACCGGTGAGGCCTCGATAAACAGAAGAGGAGTTGAGATATGAAAGTATACACAGGGGGTGGCGACAAGGGCAAGACGAGTCTTTTTTCCGGTGAACGGGTCCCCAAACACCATCTCCGTATTGAGGCGTATGGTGATCTTGACGAACTCAACTCATTGCTTGGAGTAGTGGCATCCTCACTTCCGGAGAATGAGGAAGCATTGCATCAAGACATTGATGCCGTTCAGGCGAAACTGTTTGTGGCCGGAGCCTGGCTGGCCACAGCCCAGGATTCCCCCTCTGTTAATTATCTGACACCGCTCCCGGAAACTGTTGTTAAAGAGTTGGAGTCTCGTATCGATGCGTTATCTGAAACGCTTCCTGTTCTGAGGGAGTTCATACTTCCGGGCGGGCATCCGGTTGCGGCTCTGTCACATCTGGCGCGAACTGTCTGTCGCCGATGTGAACGCCGTCTGACGGAACTCATCGAAAACGTCAACGGTGAAACTGCTGAACTGATGCGTATTCTTGTCTATGTGAATCGTCTTTCCGATTATCTTTTTGTGTTGGCGCGCTATCTCAACAGGCAGGCTGGAATAGCAGAAAAGGTCTGGAAAAAGTAGGCAGCCGCCCCGTTGACTCACGGGTAATTTGTCCGTTTTGACAGGGTCCGGTGTTTCCGGTGTGATGATATCCTGACGCGGCCCGGATGAGATATCCGGGCGTTTTATGATGGACATTCACCGGTAGCCGTATACCTGCATGTTGAACAGGTCAGTCAGACATCATGAG
>JAAYDD010000088.1 GCA_012729435.1 Desulfobulbus sp. | reverse complement strand
CGCGCAGACGCTGCTGTTGCAGCTGCTCTACCTGTTCCGGAGTATGAGCAATGACTTGGCCATTTTTATATTTAAAAAAAAGAGCATCTGTAAAAACAGCACGCAGGAAAGCTGCACGTTGGTCATCATCAACCGTGCTGCCGAAGTGCATCTCTGCCAGAAAATCCGGGGGGAATTCTTTTGTCTTCTCTTCACTCACAACCTCCCATAAAGGTCGCAGATCGATGGTCGCGGCGAGTGTCGCACGCCTGGTGCAGCGTTCCTTCAGCAGAGCGATAATGGTTTCTTTCGGGTCATCTGCTGAGTACGTCTGCTGAGAAACATTGACGATACGACTTTCCGGAAGATGGAGTTCCCGCCCATTTTGACTGATGAGCCGAACCTTTTTATTGGCAACGCCAACTGCAAGTCCGCAGATAAATCTGCCACCGTCTATGAACTCGACAAGACTACCGGATAGAATCATGGGGGAACACGTTGCGAAGTTTTAAGGCCATGGTAAGGTGGAGTGGATAGCAGGAATTTTCCGTTTTGTCATTCTATTCTTTACGATACATTCGTATGATCTTGGAAAAAAGCAATCTGATCACCTCTTCCGTACCCTACCGGTCCGGAGTTGTCACCATACTCGGTGCACCCAACGTCGGCAAATCAACTCTTCTCAATCAGCTGTTGCAGCAGAAAATAGCTATTGTGACCCCTAAGGCGCAAACAACCCGCAATCGGATCATGGGGATAGTGACCGGGCCTGATTTTCAGATTCTCCTGTTAGACACCCCGGGTTTACATGCTGCAAAGGAGGAGATCAACCGGCGCATGGTTAAGATTGCAATGGCAAGTCTGGCGGAAGCTGATGCCGTGCTTTTTCTTGTTGATTGCAGTAGTTGGAACCACGATAAACGGATACAAAAGGCAGAAGAGTACTCCGGGTATTTACAAGGCGTGACGAAACCGGTCGTGCTCGCGCTGAATAAATGTGACCTCATACCACAACCGCAGCTGCTCCCCATCATGGATTGGTGTCGGACGTTGCATCCGTTTACGTCTGTTGTTCCTATTTCCGCCCTTTCCGGAGAAGGCGTGGACAGGTTGTTGACTGAACTGGTCGTCCTGCTGCCGGAGGGACCTCAGTATTACCCTGAAGAGTTTCTAACAGATGCGACCGAGCGATTTATTGCGGCAGAGATTATCCGGGAAAAAATTTTTCTGCTGATCCGCAAAGAGGTTCCTTATTCAACGGCGGTGATCATTGACTCCTTTGAAGAAGGTGCCCCGGTGGTCATTCGGGCGACTATTCTGGTTGAACGGGATTCCCAGAAAGGGATTTTAGTCGGCCGGAAAGGCGGGATGCTGGCGGCAATTCGTCAAAGTTCCGCCACCGAAATTGCCCGGCTGCTTGACCGTGAGGTCCGTTTACATCTATGGGTCAAAGTGAGTAGGGACTGGACAAAAAACACGGGCATTCTTCGAGATCTTGGATTGGCCTGAGGGCAACGATCTGGCACGCGTCGGGAGGCTACCTTTTCTGTTTTTGCCTGCCGGAAGGGCTCAGACTTTTCAGGGTGATGAAGGCTGTGCGCAGCTGATTGTCCTCTTGCAGTCGTTTTGTCATCTCCTGCAGATTGTCAATGGCTTGAAACTGTTCTTCCTGTTCATAAGGCATCTTGTCTTCGCCTGAACTCTCCAACGTTTTCTTATTGGCCATTTCATTTTCAAGATGTCCGGGAAGATCTTTTTCACGTATTACCTTATTGGTATGGGAAGCGGTCGGACCTGAATCGGCATCACTTCTTGCGGTCAAAAACGGAACAACCAGGTCCGGCTTGATACCGGTGGCTTGGATTGAGGATCCGTTTGGGGTGTAGTACTTGGCAGTGGTCAGACGCAATCCGGCTCCTTCCGGAAGCGGCAGTATAGCCTGGACCGAACCCTTGCCAAAGGTGGTGGTTCCCAATATGACTGCACGTTTGTGATCCTGCAGGGCGCCGGCAACGATTTCTGATCCGCTGGCCGAACCGCCGTTAACAACGATAACCATGGGAAAGTCGGTATAACTGCCCTCCGGATGTGCTTCAAAAACCATTTGTTCTTCTTTGTCTCTACCTCTGATCGATACGATCACCCCTTTAGACAGGAAAAGATCGGTCACTTTTGCAGCCTGATCAAGCAGTCCGCCGGGATTGTTTCGCAGGTCGAGCAGGATACCGAGAATCCGGTGTTTTTTCTTTAAGTCTCTTAAGGCATTACGCAGGTCTCTGGTGGTGGTTGCCTGAAAGTTGGATATTCTGATGTAACCGAAGCCTGGTTCCAGTTCTGTATATTTGACTGAAATCAGGGGGATTGCTTCTCTGGTCAGGGTAAAATCCCTGGGCTCTTTCCACTCTTGGCGGTGGATCGTGATGGTTACAGATGTCCCTTTTTCTCCGCGAAGTTTTCGAACTGCCTCCATAAGCGTCATGGTTTTGGTGAGGGCGCCATTGATACGAATGATCTGATCTCCCGGTTTGATCCCCTGGCGATCGGCCGGGGTGCCTTCTATCGGGGTTACGGCTGTAAGTACCCCGTCGCGGATGGATATTTCAATGCCAACACCGGTGAAGCTTCCAGAGGTCTCTTCTTCCAGGTCTTTGAAATCCTCGGGTGTCATATAAGCGGAATGCGGATCGAGTGAACTGAGCATACCGTTGATGGCCCCGGTGATCACCTTGTTGGAATCAATCTCCTCGACATAGTGTTGCTGGATCAGGGTGAGTACATTGGCAAAAGTCTCAAGATCCCTGTAAATATCACCTTCTTGTTTATTCTCATCGGCATAAAGCGGGGTCCAGGTGGAACAACACCCGATAAACAGCAGGAGAAGGACTAGGCGTTTCATTGAAATAGGCGGAGTTGAATGGAACGGTCGGGGGGACACGTTCCTAACGTTAAATCGAGACGGACAGGGTTGTATGTACCTGAACAGCTGTATTAAAAATGTTGTACTTCAAACTAACGGGAAACATGAGGCGGGGCAATGGTTATTGTGCGTCTTGTAATAAAATTGAGAGAGTAACAGATCTGTTACCGGTTCACAAGGGCCCCGGGTTGTATCCATTCCAGCGGGTTCTCCGGTTGGGCGCCATGGCGGATTTCAAAGTACAGACCTTCACCGAACAGGTCGGTGCTGTCTGAGCTTGTACCAATGATCTGTCCCTGTTTGATTACATCACCTTCAAGAACTCGTATATCTTCCAGCCTCGACGTGATGGAATAGTAATTTTGGTCATGTTCGATGACCACCATCCTGCCGTATCCGCTCATATATCCTGAGTAAATGACTTCGCCGTCATACACGGCAAACACCTCGGACGATTCCGGAGGCTGGATGCTGATTCCGTTGATGAATGTGGTGTCTTCATCTGCGGAAGGTTCATGGAAGTATCGAATGATCTTTCCCCAGACAGGTGGCGGCAATTTCTTTTTCTGGGTCAGAAAGCTCCCTTGACTGTGTGTCTGCGTCGGACTGTTCTGTGTCAAAGTGGCAAGCAGAGCTGCTTCCGCCTTTTTCATTTCACGTACTGCCTGCTGATATAGTTCCTTCTCGGTCTGTGTCCTCTCCAGCAGCTCATTTTTTTCTGCAACGATTTGCTGTAACAGTTCGTTTTCAGTGGCAGCCTCCTGAAGGAAATGCTCCTGAACCGTTCTTTCAAGTTCGCGCGCCTGTTTGACCTGTGTTAAGGCAAGAACACTGGCACGATACTGTGCAAACACCTCCTTATCGTACGTCGACAAGAAGCCGAACGCATCATTGGTGAGCATCAGGTCTGGAAGTGTGCTTTTGGAAAAAACGATATGAAGGGAACCTGTCTGACCAAGGAGGTAAAATGATCGGAGACGTTTTAGCAGGTGCTGCTGGAGTGTTTCATTTTTCTTGTTCACTGCGGTCAATTCCTGTTCTTTGCCGGCAATGATCTCCTTTTGCTCATCGATTTTTGTTTGCAGTGTCTGTATTTTTGTCTTCTGCTGCTCTATCTTTTTATCCAGTATGGCCAACTCCTCAAGCAATGAACGCTCCTGTTCGTCGACCTCATTTATTTTTTCCTGGTGTATGGCCATTTCCTGGCGAAGTTTACCGATGGTTATAACGTTGCTTGATGCGGATTCCTCGTCGGTCCCGGAAATGACCGGGAGCGGCACAGTTATGAGAAGACAGATGCAGACAGTTGTGAGACAGCGAAACATGGACAGGACACTCACAGATGGAGGAATCGTCTGATAGCAGAAATACTGCCAAGAGTACAGAGCAAGGTGGCGATGCCGATAATTGCACAGACGATCGGCCAATCGAAGAAGATAAACGGCATATGGGAAATGGTTTCCGGACCGGCAAATCGGAGGGTGATCCAGTTAAAAAGGAGCAGAAGCGCGCCAATTCCGCAACTGGCTCCTATGCATCCCTGCAATGCTCCCTCGAACAAGAACGGTGTCCTGATATAGTTGTTGGTCGCTCCCACCAACCGGAGCAGTTCCAGTTCCTGCTGACGTGATACGAGTGTCAGCCGGATGGTGTGGGCAACCATAAAGGTAGTGGTCATAATGAGTAGGGCTCCGGAGAGGATAATAATCACACGCATCAGCTGGATGAAAGCGTAAAATCGATCGATCCACTCTTTACCGTACTGTACCTTGAGTACACCGGGCAAGGTTTGCAGGTAATCGGAGAAACGGGTGATTCGTGAAAGGCTGTCTAAAGTCCGGACCGGGTAGACTTCAATGGAAGGCGGCAGGAAATCGACGGGAACGCCGGTGAGGACGTCGGTGTTCTCACCAAGCATTTGCTCGAATCGTTTGTAGGCCTGTTGGCTGCTGACAAATTCAATGCGGTCGACCTGGTCGAACTTGAGGATCTTGTGACGGTACTCTTCCTGAAGAGGCGGAGCCGCCTCCTCTTCAAGATAAACAATCAGACGAAGATCATCGCCCAGTTTTTCACCGATGTGCAGCGCGTTTGAGTAAATGAGGAAGAAAAAAGAAAAAATCAGTACAGACAGGGATACGGTGAGGAGAGTCATGCACTGAGATTTCCAGGAGTGGAGCATGTTACGGCAAGTTTGACGGAGAACAACATATAGAACTCTCATTGTTCAGACTCCTGCGAGATAAGATCTTCCTCGAGCTCCCCGATCAGTTCATCACTGTTTTCCGGGGATTCGTTGGCCGCCGACCTGATTTTCCCAAAACGCAATTCAATCACCCGGTGACTTGTGCCTTCAAAGAGCGTGCGGTCGTGGGTTGCAATGAGTAAAGTCGTGCCCTGACGGTTAAGCTGATGAAAAAGGGCCATTACTCTGGCCGTGGTCTCAGCATCAAGATTACCGGTCGGTTCGTCGGCGAGAACGATTTCCGGGTTGTTGGCCACAGCACGGGCAATGGCAACTCTTTGCTGTTCACCGCGGGATAGGTCTCCGGCACGTGTACTGTATTTTTTCACCAGGTCGAGCTGGTCAAGCAGAGTCCGGGTACGGTGTTCAATGTACGAACTGGGACGGTACATCACCTCCATGGCGATGGCGATATTGTCAGCCACAGTACGATCAGAAAGCAGTTTGAAGTCCTGATATGCTGTACCGACTTTGCGGCGAAGGAGATGAATTTTATTTCGTGGCAGTTTGGCGAGGTCAAGGCCGGCAACTTCGATCATCCCTTTCGTCGGCTTTTCAATGCGGCTGATCAACCGCCGCAGAGTCGTCTTTCCTGCACCGCTTGCACCGGTCAGAAAGATGATCTCTCCCTGACAGACATGAAGGGAAATATCCGCTAGAGCCTGGATATCGGGATGGTAGGTTTTACTGATCTTGATCAGATCGATGATGGTGGATGGGGTCGTGGGCGTTTGGGACATTCTTTATGATCGCAGGCAAAAGAAAGTGGGTCGGATGGCTCAATAAAGGGACTGAATGTTTTATAATACCGGGTACGGCTGCAACTCTTAGCTGTGTTTAGTGCAAAATATTCATACTTTCAAGTTTATAGCTTTTGTTTGTTGAGAACAAAGAGAAAATGGCGTGGCGTGATTTTGATATGCACAGTGTTAACGGAATGTAAAAACACTTACGCGGATGAAAAGGGCTGGTATAATGCCGGCCAAGGTGGTTTTTGCCTCGGGATTCTGAGGGCTTGTGGTTCGTTTAATCCCGACAGTCAGAGAGGTGAGACGATGCGGTATAAAGCAGTGATTTTTGATCTGGATGGAACTCTGCTGGACACTCTTGAGGATCTGGCTTCCGCAGCCAACCGCGTCCTGGCGGATAACAATTTTCCTGCTCATCCGGTGGCGGCGTACCGCACTTTTGTTGGTGAAGGGCTGCAGACGCTGATTGAACGCATTTTGCCTGAACAAAATCGGGAAGCCGCGCTTGTCATGAAGATGATGACAGCCTTTGAAAAGGTGTATGCAGAATGCTGGCATGCTCGTTCCGCTCCGTACCCGGGTATCGCTTCTCTCCTTGATTATCTGACAGCAAAAGGAGTCCGGTTGAGTGTTCTCTCCAACAAGCCGGACCAGTTTACCCGTCTGTGCGTCCGCCGGATGCTGCCCCGGTGGTCTTTTGATCCTGTATTCGGTCAACGTCCGGATGTGCCGAAGAAGCCCGATCCGACAGCCGCCCTTGAAATAGCTCAACTTCTTGGGCTGTCTCCTTCTGCGATTCTTTATGTGGGGGATAGCGGGGTCGACATGCATACGGCTCGTGCCGCCATGATGGATGTGGTCGGCGTGCTGTGGGGATTTCGTGACGCCGATGAACTGCAACAGGCCGGAGCACAGTCCCTGGTTACCCGTCCAGAGGAGCTGTTGCCCATCATATTTTCAAAATAATTTTGTCTGATAGGTTTGGATATCGTGTTCTCCGCTGATTATGCACTGCTTTCGTCTCTGGCTCATCCCTGTATCGGAGCGTTTATTGGCTATCTGACGAACAAGGTTGCCATCCGCATGCTTTTTCGCCCCCTGCGACCCTGGCATCTTTTCGGTTTACGTGTTCCGATGACTCCTGGAATTATTCCGGCTAAACGTCGTGAACTGGCTGTAAATATCGGTAAAATGGTCGGGCGTCACCTCCTGACCAGTACGGATATTGGAAGTGCAATTTCCAAAGAGCCGTTCCAGGAGCATCTCATCTCCTTGGCAGAGAAAAAAGTTGGTGAGATCTTTCATCGGGAACTCGGACCTGTTACCGGGATCGTACCACCTCGTTTTCGTTCGTATCTGCAGGTGGGTGTTAAAACACTGAAGTATCGGGTGAGTGAAGGGATTGTCACCTACATGGCCGGTGATGATTTTGCCGATAAACTGACAGATGCGCTCACTCACCATTTCAACGGGATAAACGAGCGTGAAGTCAACAGCCTGCTTTCCTCGGACAACCGGCGGATTGTCTATTCATTCATGGACGAACTGTTGCGTACTCTGATCATGAATGAACAGGCTGAAGTCTGGCTGGAGGAGTATCTTGAAAGCCTGGTACGTCACGCCGCCGGCAGTGGCAAAACAATTGGAGAAATTATACCGTCCCAGTTTATTGATCTTGCCCGGTCTCTGCTCGGAGAGCACATAGGTCCTCTTCTCCAAGGCATGGGCAGACAACTTGGTGACCCTGTTCTGCGCAGTCAGATCAGCAAGGGAATTGTACAAGGTGTTGATCAGTTTCTCGATAAACTCGGTCCGGTCGGGGCCATGGCAAAAGGGTTCTTGGAAGTAGACACCCTGGAACAGAGTATCGGTGCGTATCTCGATGAAAAACAGGGAGATCTCATTCACTGGCTCGAAAATCCGGAAGTGCAGGAGCGCATGGGCATAGCTCTTGACAGTGTTCTCACCACGCTTCTGGAGAAACGGGTAAGTACACTTCTGACAGTGTTGCCTGAAGAAGAAGTCTCCCGTCTGTGTCAGGTCAGCGCAAACGGTCTGATGAACTTTGTCAGGAGCGAAGACATGCTGACACGGATGCGTGCGTTACTGCATCTTGGTTTCGAAAATATGGTGGCAGGAGGAGAACGGTCACTTGGAGAAGTTGCCTCCCGGCTTTTTACTCAGGAACAAAGAGATGAAATGTGTCAAGTCTTTTTACTGGAGATTGT
>JAAYDD010000087.1 GCA_012729435.1 Desulfobulbus sp. | reverse complement strand
GTCCGGGGGAAAAGCGTCGCACCCGGCCCTGCATCCCCGTTGTACCCGTCAGCCGACAAAGCAGTTTCCGGTCCCGGGCCGGTGCCGGATTTTACAGAGACCAGTCCAGTTTTGTTGAGGGGATTTTATTTCCGGTACAGTGAGCGTTGCGAGCTCAGAGGTATAGAAAACGCTTTGACAGCTATGGCCAAAGTCTTACTTCTCCGGTGAAGACGGAAAAAGAGCGTTCAGCCAAGAAGGGAGCGCAGCATCGGCAAAGGGTTGGTCCGGCGCAAGCGTTTCAGAAATCGAGGGACGTCGAGGTTGTACCGCTGCTGATATTCTTCACTGCGTTTAAGCGCCTGTTTGATGGCAGCGGACGGAATGGAGTCTGGAAAGACGAGCAGGATCACATTGGTGTGCTGATGCTCCTGCACCTTCAACAGCTGACCACGGCAGGCTGCGGTTATTGTCCGCAAAGCCTGTTGATACGTTTTTCGGTTGCCGCTCCACAGGTTAACCGCTAAAACGCCCCGGCTATCCAATCTGGCCAGGAGAGCATGATACAATCTCGGTTCGAAAAGAGCCGGTGCCATGGCCCCCGGATCGAAAATATCCAGGAAAATGACATCATAGCTGCTGGTCGGATGGACAGATAAAAACGTCAGCACATCCTGGCAGAAGATCCGTAACCTGTTGTGGCGCGGCAGATCGAAACAATCATGGGCCAGGTCAATGACCATCTGCTCTTTTTCAACCACATCAATACGCGCGTTCTCGAAGTAATGAAATAAAAAGTGCGGAATAGCTCCTCCACCCAGTCCGACTATGAGGAATCGGGTTGGATCTGGATGGAGAAGTGATGCCATGGCCATCCATTGGGTGTAGGTAAGTTGGAGGATCCATGGTTGGGTGAGATCAAGACAGGTCTGCTGTTCCGCGGTACCGAATCTTAAGCTGCGCAGCCCGTCTTTGTCTGTCACCTGAACAGGATGGTTGCCGGTGTGGCCGTTAAATACCACTTGTTCCATTGCGTCATGAAAGAAAAGCCGTAAAACCGGTTATCAGCTTTACGGCTGTCCATAAAGAGTTTGCGTGTTGAAGAGGATATTCTGACAATCCTGTTCTGGTGCCGCAGCTGTTGGACACGTCTCCCTGGATATGGTTTTCATGCACGATGAAAATCAATTGCACCCTCTCAGACTTCAGCCCGCACTTTTAGTTTGTGCTTTGTCAGCATCGGCGGCAGAACCGGCGATGGCGCTGCGACTTACCTTGATACGAACATTTTCGGCAATTTCCAAGGTAATAACGGTGTCAGTGAGACTGGTGATGACTCCATGGATTCCACCACCGGTGATGACACGATCGCCTCGTTTCAGATTTGCCAGGTAGTTCTGATGTTCCTTGGCTCTTTTCTGCTGCGGCCGTATAAGCAGAAAATAAAAAACAACAAAAATAAGAATCAACGGAACAAACTGGGCAAAACCAGCCATTCCTCCGGGTGCGGCGGCTGCATCGGCCGCCCAAGCAACTCCTGTCATGAAGCACTCCTCTTGTTGGGTTGACTTGAATTACGCAGACTGTTCAAGTACGTTGTTGATAAAAAGCACGGCGAAAGGCAAGAAACCGGTCCTCGCGAATTGCTCTCCGCATTTCTTTCATCAGCGTGCAGTAATAGTGTATGTTGTGGATGCTGTTTAACTGATACGCCAGAATCTCCCGGCTTTGAAACAGGTGTCGCAAATAGGCGCGTGAGTAGTGGCGGCAGGTGTAGCACTCGCAATTTTCATCAACTGGACGATGGTCTCGTTGAAAACGCGTGTTTTTTATAACAACTCTGCCGTGTGAAGTAAAGAGCATTCCATTGCGGGCATTGCGGGTTGGCATGACACAGTCGAACATATCAAGACCATGGTATACTCCCTCAACCAGATCTTCCGGTGTTCCAACTCCCATGAGATAACGGGCATGGTCTTCCGGGAGGTGTTCGACTGTGGCTTCAAGAATCTCGTACATCAATTCCTTCGGCTCACCGACCGATAAACCACCCAGAGCGTACCCGTCAAATCCGATTTCCATGAGCTGATTGATCGCCTCCAGTCTCAGATCCGGAAACATTCCACCCTGAACAATGCCAAACAGATGCTGTCCGGTGACGTGTTGCGCATCCCGGCAGCGCCTTGCCCAACGGGCTGTCAGTGCTGTGGCTCTGCGTGCCTCATCATAATCAGCCGGATAAGGGATGCAGGTATCCAGGGCCATCATGATGTCAGCTCCCAGTGCCTCTTGGATATGTACTGCGGTCTCCGGGCTGAGATAAAGATGTGAACCATCAAGATGCGAACGAAAGGCTGCCCCCTCTTCTGTAATTTTAGCCAACTCCTGAAGGCTGAAGATCTGAAATCCGCCTGAGTCGGTTAAAATGGGTCGATCCCAGTGCATGAACCTGTGGAGACCGCCAAGAGAACGGATGAGTTCATGGCCGGGCCGGATAAAAAGATGGTACGTGTTGCCAAGAATGATCTGTGCTCCGGCTTCAATCAGGTTTTCCGGGCTCATCGCCTTCACGGTGGCCTGTGTACCTACCGGCATGAACACTGGTGTCTGGATGATACCATGGAGTGTCGACAGATTTCCGCATCGAGCATCGCATTCACTGGATCGGTTTTCTACGGTAAAGGGGGAGTTTTGCAGCATGGGTGCTCAGAGGAATCTCTGGTCAGTTCACTTGAAGAACAGTTATCTCAAGGTACAGTGTCTTTCCTGCCAGTGGATGATTGAAATCAAGAGTGGCTGCCGTTGTGCTGACGGAGGTGACCCTGCCTTCCAGTTCCTGGCCCTGCGGTCCTACAGCTGTAACAACCGCACCTTTTTTCCTCCCCTCCTCCGGTATCTCTTCCAGCGGAATATCAAAGACCGCATCCTCGGATTTCTCCCCGAATCCATCTTCAGGCGAGATGCTGACCCTGAAACTGTCACCTGTTCGTTTCCCTTCCAATTTCTGCTCTATACCAAACAGAAGGACTTCCTCTCCGTGTATATATGTCAGCGGTTTATCTCCAACATTGGTGTCAATGACTTGACCGTTGTCGAGGCTCAGCGTATAGGTCAGGACGACGGTTTTTCCAGGAACGATGATCATGGTGTTCACATTTTGGGAATTGGCTGTTTCGGCTTTATCTTAGAGCAATGACAGCCATGGCAGTGTCAAGAGGTATAAAGGTGTGTCCACACGCTATATCCCGGCCTGTTGTCAATTGCAAGGCTGCAGTTCTGGTTTGTTCCATTGGGGTCAGGTTGGTGAGGCATCGTGTTTTGATAGCAGGCACTGCAGTTGTTTTTCAAGTGTGTTCTGTTGGCTGCTGATTGACCGGTGAAGGTGAAATTGAACAAGGGCCCTGTACAGATTTTCCCCGCGCCTTGTGGTTTTAAAGTATTGATCCCCTTCTAAATGATCAGTGAAGAATCTGAGTCCTAATTCAAAGCTGATGAGTGCGGTTGCCGGAATGAGGAGTTCCCGGTCACCTGCTGTCAAGAGATCATGGGCGTGATGGAGATATCCGCTCATCAGTGTCTCGAACAGTTGCGGGTGAAAGTCAGTTTCTTCCGGTGTACTTTGCCGCTCTCCCCGGGAGTTGCAGCAGGAGCGCAGACAATCACCAAGATCGTGAAGGAGCAGACCGGGTTTGACGGTGTCAAAGTCAATCAGACTGATGGCCCTGTCTTCATCCTGGGCAAATAAAAAGTTGGCCGCTTTAGGGTCGCCGTGAATCACCCGGTGACTGAGCCTGTTCCTTGAATCCTCCAGAAGAGAAGCTGTCGGCCGCACTGTTTCGATAAAGTCCCTGCAAAATTGCTCCCTATCATCCGTCGGGTTCCACCCGGCGGACAGTTGGTCGTAATGTTCGAGATATCGGGGTGTGATATGAAAGTCGGGTAAGGGATCAGCAAGAGTCCGAGGATCAAGTGCTGAAGTTAACCTGTGAAAACGACCCAGCAGCTCTCCTATACTGCGAGCCTGTTTTCCTGTGGTTATCCGGGCAAGGGTGCGACTGTTGTCGATATACGTCAACAGACGCCAGCAGTGACCGGTCGTATCGACATAGTGGTCCTGTCCTTCCGGGTTTCGAACTAATCGGAAAAAGGTGACATCCGGGTCATTGACCTGGCTGAGATGTTCGGTCAGGATACGGATGTTGGCCATGACCGCAGCTGCGTTCGAGAAGACTTTTGCATGCAGTCGTTGCAGGATTACATACTGATGTCTTCCCATTTCTATTCGCCAGGTGTCATTGATATTACCCTGTGTCAACGGTTCCAGACGGACAGGACGTCTGTCGGGAAGAAACCAGGCCAGGACGTCGGCAGGCTCTATGGCAAGAGGGGGTGTGGTCATTGCCGCGTTAAGGGTGAGTGGGCTTGTTCTCTGAGCTGAAGGTGTCGAGCAGCAGAGTTTTGATTGCATTTACCACTTTATCCACACTTTGCTCAACCTCAGGTGACATCAGCAGGTTAAACTCCTCAAGCTCTTTCACTTCAATCAGGAAGATACGGATATCCTTCGGCATTTCACCCGGAAAACACGCATACCCGGTTTTTAAAGCCGAACCGAGAGCAACAGTGTGTGAATTGATCGGTGGGCGGGATGTCAGAATATCATCCATTGAAACTTCTGAAATGACGCCAGGTGCATAACCGAGTCTGCAGGCATCGACAATGATAGCCCTTTCATACCCCCTTACCTTATCAATAATCTCCAGGCCGGCAGAATAAATACACTCGGTCGGACAGGTGGGGAGCTGACGACTCAATCTCTTAGCGACGACTAGACCGGCACGATCATCCTGAAGATACGGGTTACCGATACCGATGATCACACATTTTTTTTTCATGGCAGCTGTGTCAAATGAGAGAACAGGTGACCCGACAAGCTGTCATTTCAGGTAGCAGAGGAGTGGGCAACAGTAAAAGACCCTGCTTTATTTTTCACAACTCCTGCAGATCAGAGTATCTGTTGCCTTTCCGGCTCAACCGGCAGAAAATCCATCCTCTCGGGGGACCGTTTCCTGATGTGAATGAATTTATGACTTGTCTACCGGTATTCCTGACAGGAGCGGAGCCCAGGCGCAAGCCGAGCTCTCCCTGATATCTGCCATCAGGACAATGGTGGCAGGGTAGTCGTAGTCTGCCAGGGCACGTCTGCTTTCATACAGGGTGTCCTGGACAATGTCTGGAGGATGGGCGCCAAAAAGGTTGTACACCAATCCGAGGAGACGGATGTTGCGATGTTTCATTGCCTCAATACTCAGACGAGTATGGTTGATTGAGCCTAAGCGTGGTGAGGTGACCAACACCATGGGAAGCTGTTTGGCTGCAAAGTAATCAAGCAGAAGGAGATGTTCGTTCAGCGGAACAAGCAACCCACCGGCTCCTTCAACTAAAAGCCACTGGTACTGTTTCTGCAGGGTCGTCATGGCCTCATCCAGCCTGTCGGTCTCAATGGGTGTACCGGCCATGCGACTGGCCAGACGGGGAGAGGACGGATATGGAAACACATAAGGACAGGTTGTTCCTGTCTCGTCAAATTCGGTCAGGGGCTGTCCCATGAGTTTTCGGTGCAACTGAATGTCTTCTGAAATTCCCTGGCACCCTGTCTGCACGAGTTTCATGGTGCCCGCAGACTCCCCCTCGTTCAGCAGGTAACGGGCCAGTAGACCGGTAACATAGGACTTGCCGACATCCGTATCTATACCAGTGATCGCTATGGTTTGTTGACACATGATCATCTGTTCTCCATTGCAGTGTTCAACGGGTGTCTTCCGGCAGCCTCATCTTTTGGGACG
>JAAYDD010000011.1 GCA_012729435.1 Desulfobulbus sp. | reverse complement strand
GGCACCCACTACACCCTGGATTACCGGTACAACGAACGGGAAGACATCAACTCGGTCAAAGGCACGCTCTGGTATGAGCTCCCCTATAATCTGGCCGCCGGATACAGTCTGGAACGCGCCATTGAGCAGAACAACACCCTGGAGGAGGTTGTCCGTCTCCGCTACACGCAACCCTGCTGGTCGGTCGAGCTTTCCTCCAACTCCACTCCCGGTGACCAGACCTTCATGCTCACGTTCCGTCTGGCCAACATCGGCAACCCGCTCGGTCTGGATCTGCCCGGAAGGTAGGCACCGGCGGCATGGTCAGTGTTGATGTCTTCAACGGCGATGCAGATGGCATCTGCGCGCTGCAACAGCTTCGTCTCCAAGCGCCGGAACCGGGTGCTCGTCTCGTCACCGGAGTCAAACGCCAGATCACCCTGCTCAACCAGCTTAAGGGGATCTCGAACAGCCGGATCACAGTGCTTGACATCTCTCTGGAGAGCAACCGGGACGATGTGCTCCGGCTACTTCGCAGCAACAACCACATCTTCTACATCGACCACCACTACAGCGGCGAAATTCCCGACAGCCCTCTTCTTACCGCACACATTGACACCTCACCGGGACGATGTACCTCACTCATTGTTGATCAGCTCCTTGACGGAGCGCACCGGACCTGGGCAATTGCCGGAGCCTTTGGTGACGGTCTGGATGATGTTGCCCGCACACTTGCCGGAACCCGGGCTCTCAGCGCCGGACAACAGCAGATCCTGAAGGAGATCGGGATCTTGCTGAATTATAACAGCTATGGGCTGACTCCGGATGATCTGTTCATCCAGCCTGCGGATCTGTTCCGTGCGGTCAACCGGTTCACCGATCCGTTCCGGTTTCACGCGGACTACTCCGGATTCGAAGTTCTGCGACAGGGGTATGCCGAAGATATGTCTCAGGCGTCACGTCTCAAGCCGGCCCGCAACTACCGGGGCGGCAGAATCTTCTTCCTGCCCGGAGCGCCGTGGGCCCGTCGTACGGTCGGGATACTTGCCAGCCGCTACAGCCGTGAACAGCCTCAGCAGGCCCATGCTGTTCTGCTTCCCAAACCGGATGGCGGCTTTCTGGTGAGCGTGCGTGCCCCTTTGGCAAACCGGTACGGTGCCGACACGCTCTGCCGTCAGTTTGCCACCGGAGGAGGCAGGGTTGCCTCGGCCGGGATCAATGAGCTTCCGGAACAGGAGCTCGATCGGTTCATTGAGGCGTTTATCCACCAGTTTCCCGGCATCTGACCGGCCGGCCGGAAAGGCAGCCGGAAAAACCGCGCTGTTCTTCCGGCAGACAGACTTTCAACCGGGATAAGGTCCGGAATTATTCCTGTGCTCTCCGACTGTTCACCCAAGCTTCTGTTCCACACTCCGTATCTTGTCGGCCATGGTCTGATCGCGGTCAGTACGGGTTCCCAGCTTTACAGTGGTGGTAATGCGCGGTGCCCCCATTTCATGCACCCGTTCATGACAACGTTTCACTGCCGCCATGACCTCATCCCATTCTCCTTCAATGTTGGTGCCATAGGCATGCAGCTGGGTTTTTAGGCCCGCCTTCTGCAGAATCCGGTGACACTCCGCCACATACTCGGAAACCGACACACCAACGCCAAGCGGTACCAGACAAAGATCAAGAATAACGTGCATAAGTCTCTCCTGATTGAATTCGTTAACATGCGCCATAACAGTTACAGACACGATCCGGCCCGATCTCCCCTTTGCCTCTCTGTCTGCCCTGTTCTGCTGATCTGGCGGCATCCGGTCGGACAACAACTCCTCTTTTTCGACACAAACGGAATATAGAATCCGTTAAAAAAAGCGGCAAGAGATGTTCATGCCCCCTGCTGGGCAGAAGAAGGGCGGCGGAAAACCCTTTGCTCTAATAACAGCAGTTTCATTTTTTTTTGGCCGATGCCGGAAAGATCCTCCCGACTTCACCGGCGGCCTGCTCTTTCCCTTCCTACAGGTTCCTCTGCAAATACATAGAAAAGACTGACAGGGCCCGATTCCTCTTAAAACGACTCCTCCGGGGTACAGAGGACTTCCAGATTTTCCAGCTTGTCGATACAGTAGGTGGCATCCCGGCGGAGATCAAGCAGGCTCGTCTCGACTTCGACTCCGGTTCCCTGCAGTGAGGTGAAGAACTCACCTCTGCCTGCCAGCAAAAAACACTGGTGACGGGTGATAATGACAAAATCACGCCCATAGGCACGAAAAAGCAGTGCGTCCGGAAAATTCTGACGCAGCTCGGCCGCCAATCGAATCATGAGCAGGTTCCCTTTCTCCC
Source organism: Desulfobulbus sp. (assembly GCA_012729435.1). Classification (GTDB taxonomy): domain Bacteria; phylum Desulfobacterota; class Desulfobulbia; order Desulfobulbales; family Desulfobulbaceae; genus Desulfobulbus. Next base: position 19,126 of record JAAYDD010000011.1, on the reverse strand, counting down.
AGCCATGCCGGCGGTTGTAGTCGGCCAGGTTCTTGACGTGCAGACTCTGCAGGCAGTGGTAATCACGCAGGGTATCCGCATTCTGAAGAACGATCTGCAGATAGTCCTCATTGTAGAGACCGGTCAGCTTATCACTGAAAAAATAGGAAAAACGGTGTTCCTCCATCTGATTTTTGGGGAGCTGACTGACATCTTCGACAAGTGTAATCCCCCGGAGAACCTCAAGCCCGACAAGAACCACCTCCGGATCGAACTGACTGCCGCTGAGCGTCTCCAGTTCGTCAAGAGCCTCGTCAATGGACTTGCGCGGCTTATAGATACGGTTGGTGGTCATGGCGTCAAAGCTGTCGGCAACAACGATGATGCGGGATAAAAGTGGAATATCACTGCCCCGCAGCCGATCCGGATACCCCATGCCGTCAAAACGTTCATGGTGATGACGGATGATATCAGCAAGATCCCGATACATGGCAACACCGGCTAGCATGCCGTGGCCGGCGGGCGCATGGAGTTTGATCAGCTCATATTCAAGCGGCGACAGTTGGCCCGGCTTGAGGAGTACCGAATCCGGGGTGGCGATCTTACCGATATCGTGGAGTACAGCGGCCTGCTGCAGGAGACCGATCTGATCTTCGGCCAGTCCCATACGGTCGGCAAGCATGCGGCTGTAGTTCGCCACACGCATGGTATGCCCGGCAGTGTACGTGTCACGCTGATCGATCATGTCGGCAAAGGAGAGGATGGTCTGCTCGTAGTTTTCCCGGCGCTCCTGCTCCAGACTCCGGACCCGTTCCCGCTGGCGGAAGTCATTCACGGCAAAGCCGATGTCGCAGGCAAGTTCCTCAAGCATGGCGATTTCCTCCGGCTCAAAGCCCTGGTGGCGCTTCGTGTACACACAGAGGGCTCCGAGTGGGGGCTGACCGTAACCGGCACGCAGAGGCAGACCGATCACCGCCCGAAAGGACGTGGCATTGGCACGGTCGAGCCATGGCGTGACACTCACCTGCGGATCCCATTGGACAAGCACCGCGATGGCGTTGTCACGAAGACAACGGGCCGCAATTGAGATCGAGAACGGATCATCCGGATCGGTAAAACTGTACGGCGGACTGCCCGGCAGACGGATGGACGGATCAGCTGAAAAAACTGACTCCACCTCCTCATCATGACGCAGACAGATCCAGGCAAAACCGTAATGGCTGTGCGCACCCATCAGCCGGCAGGCCTCGACAAGCAAAACGGGCAGATCCATTGCAGAGAGCAACAACCCGTTGATGGCAGCGACCGTCTTCATGATCTCACGAAGATAAAACTCCTGATCAAGCAGGGCGTGGATACGGCGGGTCCGTTCTACAACGCGGGCCTCAAGCGTGGTGTTCAGCTCATCTATCTGACAGTTCTTTTCAACGAGCCGGCGGTTGAGCAGAAAAATGGACAGAGCCGCCGCACCTGTCACGCCCATGGCGACGAGCAAAAGGGAAAGCTGTCGCCAGTAACGACGAAACACATCGGCAAGCGTGAACTGACCGAAATCTGCATACGGATCAACCCGCAGATCAAGCAGACAGTCATGTACCGGCTGATAGTTAAGAGGTGCGGTCCAGCCGCCGCTACCGCTGGCCAGAGCCGCGGGATCGTCGGCATCCATGGCGAGCAGAGCTGCGGTAACCTGACGAACCAGTTCGCCTGAGGTGGTGTGAAGAGCGACCATGGGCCACTCCGGATAGAGTTCAGTGCTCAGTTTAAAGGGAAACCCCGGAACCTGACGTTCAACAAGGATGCGGTAGTCCTCAAGCCGGATAAGACCGGCTGCCGCCATCCGCTCCAGGGTGTCGGTGCGCACGGTGCCTGCATCCGCACGACCGTCCCGCACGGCAAACACCACCGCATCGTGGGTATTGCCGTATTCGAGTCCGCTGAAAAAACGGAGCGGATCGATACCCCGTCGATTCAGTTCACGCCAGCAGACGATCCAGCCTCCGAAGGACCTTGGCTCCACAGCCATGAACCGCTGATTGCGCAGATCGTTGACAGCATGAATGTCGTTGCGATCAGCCCGGCAGAAGATCACCCCGCCGAAGGTGGTCGTCGGTTTGCCGTTCTGATGACGGTTGATCAGGGTGGCGATGCGGCGGGCACCGTGCATCTTTTCGAGCTCGACGTAAAAGGCCGGATTGGTGAGTACAAAATCAATGCGCCCATCGCGCACACTGTCGTGAATCTGCGTGAAATCAAGTGCAACAACAAGGAACCGGTATCCGGGCAGATGGTTGGTCAGGTAGTCGGCAGTGGGCTGCCATAGCGGCAGGTCTGTCGTTGAACCCCGCTTGGCGAGCAGTCCGATACGCACTTCGGTCACATCTTTTGTCCAGCCGATGGATGCGGAAAGCGTGAGAGCCGATGCGGTCAGGACAAGGAGAAACACCCGGATCAGACGGATGGTGATGTCCGGACGACATGCGCCGCCTGCCGGCGGCAGAGACGGTACAGCAGGATGTCGCAGGAGGTTCAGACGAATCAGAAGAAACCGGGATACGATGCAACGTGCCATCATTGCGCTGTTCTTTTGCCTCCTGATCCTGAACGCTCTTGCCGGCCCCGGTCGCCGCGATCTTCATGAAGCCGGCGAACGGTGCTGTTTCCATGCCGCAAAGTCAAAATATGCTTGTGCTCTGACAAGAAGAATAACAGATGCGAAGGAGCTGGCAAGTGGAATATAGTACTTCTCAAGTAAAATTGAGGGGTTAAAAACAATCACCCGTACCCCTGTCAAAGCTGAAGACGATGGGATCGGCAAACGCGGCCAGGTATGGTTCAGAAGACTGTGCGATCAGTACAAACAGGAGTGGATGGGTCTGTCACCGTCCGGGAGAAGAGCCAGGCAACGAGCCGTGACACGCAGCAGAAGACATGGTGTCAGGATATCACAAAATACCGTGTTTTCGGTAGAGAATACCCATCGACCACCCCTGGGCGGACGTTCAGTATCGTGCGACAACCGTTTCAACAAAAAAACACCGGATCAGCAATGACCCGGTGTTTTCACATTCGTACCTCTTCTGTTCTCTGAGCTGAAAGGCTGTTGCAGTACTCAGCCGGCAATCAGGAACCCGGCACACGTACCGTGCATTTCACTTCGCTGCAGGTTCCGGCTTTTTCTCCGCCGGAGGAGCGGGTTTTGCAGCCTTCTCCTTGTCCGCCGATGTTGCGGCAGTATCATCTGCCTTTTGAAACTTTGCCATGATCAACGGTTTCAGCTGCTGACCGAGCTGTTGGACATACCCCTTGTTCCAGGCAAAACCGAGGGCTGCGAGCAGCACAGCCAGCACAATCCAGCGTTTCCACGGTGTCTTCTTCTCTGCAAAAGGATCGATCAGACTCCGTTCCGAACCCTTGGGCAGCTCAGCCATCTTGGTCAAGGTTGATCCAAAGGGGATGTTGATTGCCGCCTTGGTGTTCACTGCCCAGCCGTTGCCGTCAAGAATCGGCCCGAGTTGCCGCTGCCGCAACTTAAGGTAGGCGATGAGCATTGATGGGCCGGAAACAACGAGAACAAGACCGCCGAGGGCCAGGGGCATCTCCCAGATCCGCAGTGCCATAAACCCGCCGACGACTGTTGCGATCGCTGTACCAATGGCACCAAGAGCCAGGCCGATGGCGGCAAAGATACCGGCAAACTTGCCAACATCAAAGGGAGCAGCCGGCTGACCACCGGCCACCGCCTTGGCTCCGGCATCGGCTATACCCGCACTGGCTTTCCCCTCCAGGGCTTCCACCTTGGCAGCGGCAAACTTTTCAATCTGCTCGCCGATCATCCGCGCCACCCGCTTGTACGGGGCCCAGAATGCCTGGGAAACACTGATCGGATGTTCGACGATCTTGACAATGGTCGCATCCCAGTCATTTCCCCGGGCGTCATAAAATATGCCGTTCCGGCCAACCATCAGATCAGAGGAATCACCGGCGGTAAAGGCGGCGGCTATGAACATCTGCTCCCCGGTGTTACGGCGTCTGCACTCACAGTAGGCCAGATATGTCCGGCTGAGGTTGGCTACGGCACTGTGCGCATCGACATTTTCCACACGAACGCAGAGTTCACAGGCCCGGCCGTCAATATAGAGCGTGCCTGCCTGAAAGATGGCCTTAGCTCCCGAGGCGTAAAAATCACGAAACGCAACGAAGTTGTTCAGCAAACGGAAAAGATCGCGATTATAATGGACAAGACGCACGACCTGATCGATGGCTGCCACCTGCTCTTCGAGTTGCAGATCTTTATCAATGAGCGCTTCCAGCTGCTCCCGCGCCGGACTCTCCACAATTGAGCGGACCCGCTCCACACCAAGAGGTTCAACCTCAACACCGGCCTTTTCAGCCAGCCAGGCCTCATAGGGAACAAACCGCTCCTTTATCCGGTGCCACTGTTCCTCGGTCAACGCCTCAACATCACCGAACAGTGGGGTGACAATGAGCTCGACAAACCGCCGCACGGTTTCGGACCAGGCCGGGTTGATACCTCTGCTGAGAGGCAGGGGTCGAGCGGCCTGAATTCGAGCCAGCGGAAACTGACTCAGTTCAGCTGTTGTGCCGGCCAGGTCGTGTCCCATGATCGCTTCATAGGTGGCGGCTGAGGGGTTGAGCGGCTCTTCGGCCCCGGGATCAAAGGCGGCCAGCCCGCAACGGACAAAGTAGTCCTGTACTTTGGCCTTCAGCGCAAAAAACACAGCAGCTGCATCCGCGGTGTGCTCGCCGAACGGTTGCAGGGCCGGATCGGTTGCCGTCAGGTTCCACCAGTCCAGGTACTGGCCGGCTGCGGTGAAGAACAGTTCAAGCCGTTCCTGCGAGATGCCGGGAAAACCGCTCCGGTCCTCATCGCTGCCGACACAGGCCATGATCTCTTCAATAATTTCCCTGGTCGCCTCGTCTTCTGCGGCGTGAGCCGGAATGATACCGTCACCGTTAAACGCGGATTCGAGCAGCAGGGGAGCCGTATCGGCCACATCCTCCATTGTGACGACCTCAGCATCCGGCTTGCCCAGGTAACTGAGCAGCTGTTTTGCCGATGCCAGCAGTCGCCGGCCCTCCGGATGGTCGTCGTTGATGGCATTCAATGGCAACTCATCAGATCCTGCCAGGAGGGAGTCCAGATCACGTAACATGGAACATGTCCAGTCAACGGCTGTCAGAATTTCCTGGACACGCACCTGTCCGTCTGCATCACTGTCGAGCAGGGTCAGGGTACGCGTGTCAAACTCAAGACCACTGACCGGGCAACTCAGCGCTGCCCAGAGTTTCTGATCAAGTTCAGCCAGATGGCGAACATCTGCTTCTGTTTCCAGACGAACCTGATCAAACCCGCCAAGACGGGAAAAATGCCAACGATGCGATGAACCTCCGACCTGTGCCATAAGCCAATCTCCTCAAAGATGTAGTACGAAGAAGTATAACTGGTAATCATTACTGGATATGAACAATTAATTCACTCTATTTCGCCCGCCGAGAAGCAATCGGCTCCGGCAGGTCCACACAGGAAGCGCGGGAAAGAACATCAGGCAACCTGCAGCATCCCGCTTTAGGTACTGCCGGTCTTCCGCTGTCCATTACAGGATTCCGGCGGACGTTCTCTGCCGTTTATCTTCTGTGTCCGGGCAGGTTGTGCCCCACATCCGTACGCGGCTGCTCCCTGATGACGGCCGACTCTGACACCTTGTGTCTTTCCCGTATTGCCAATAATTTTTTCCGGGCAGGAGCCGACCACCGGGTCGGCTCTGATGCCACACAACAGGCATTTCATTTTATTCTGATATTTCAACAAATTAATAAATCAACTCTGCAATCAGATATCCGTTCATTGAGTCTTTTTTAATGCATCATCTGATGTATGAACAGGAGAAAATCATAAAATTTCTCAGTCAGAACTGTTGACACATGATGACAATCTGTTATTTTCTTACATATGATTTCATTTGCAGAAGAACTCAAATAGAAAAAAAATATCTTGTTTCGTTAATGCTATCATGACCGGAATTCCAGATTTAGATCTGCTTAAGAGTGTTGACAAAGATATAACTGGCGGGGACTTTAAAAAGCATTGAGAAACTGAATTGCTGTCTGCATACATTTCACTGATGAGCTCCAAAAAATGGTCTGAATAAAGGTATTTACCCGCTTCAGGCCAGTCGCTGGCAGGTAGGCTCCTCCAGCGACCCATCGTACGATGATCCGTCTTTCCGTAAGACCGGCGGTACATACCGCAGGCAACAGCAGAGCGGACACGGGCAGGCGGCCGATAAACCGGCCACGCTCATCTTAACGTCAAACGTATCTGATCCTTAAGGCCGGTCTAAACGGCCCCCGTCACACCGACAGTCTCTGGTTTTTCGATTACCGGCGGCTGTCATCAGCACATTTCATATCGGTCGCCGCAAATGCAGCGGCTCATGCATTTTCGTCACATCCGCTTTCGGCGAAAATCATTTGGCTCCGGGGTTGTCCCGGCTTTCCGTCCCGGGTGTCTTCATCAGACGGCAGGGACCAGTCCCCGGCAGAAACCCGGCATCTCGTGCGCTGATGCACAAAAGAGCCGACCTGGCCCAAAAGCCGGATTTTGCTTGAAAATTTTACACACGATTTTCGACATTCAGCAAACGGACGGCCCGGATAGCACCGTCCATCCACCGCAATCAAGGAGTTTGCATGGCAAAAATACAGGTACAACATCTCTATAAAATTTTTGGTCCTCATCCGAACAGGGCCATGAAAATGCTCAAACAGGGAAAAAGCAAAGACGAAATCATGACAGCCATCCGTCACGGCGTGGGTGTGAACAACGCCACCTTTGATGTCCATGAAGGGGAAACCGTTGTGGTCATGGGGCTTTCCGGCAGCGGCAAGTCAACGCTGGTACGCTGTCTGAACCGTCTGATCACGCCCACAGCAGGTTCCATCCTGGTTGACGGCCAGGATGTTCTGACAATGGACGACAGTGAACTCCGTGAGTTACGGCAGCGTAAAATGGGGATGGTCTTTCAGAACTTTGCCCTGTTCCCGCATCGTACAGTCCTCGAAAATGCGGCCATGGGCCTGGAGATGCAGGGAGTGCCGGTCGCCGAACGGCTTCGAAAGGCCGATGAGGCGCTGGCCCTCGTTGGTCTGGAAGCCTGGGGCGCTTCCTATCCCAACGAGCTTTCCGGCGGTATGCAGCAGCGTGTCGGTCTGGCCAGGGCCATGGCCCTTTCTCCTGACATCCTGCTTATGGACGAGGCTTTCAGCGCACTTGACCCGCTGATCCGCAGGGACATGCAGGATGAACTCATCAACCTCCAGGACAAAATGCGCAAGACCATTGTTTTTATCTCCCATGATCTCGACGAGGCACTGAAACTGGGGGATCGCATTATCCTGATGAAAGACGGGGCCATTGTTCAGATCGGCACCCCCGAAGAGATTCTCACCGACCCGGCCACAGACTATGTGGCCCGTTTTGTTCAGGATGTGGATATCACCAAGGTGCTGACCGCTGAATCGGTCATGAAGCGCAGCGAGGCAGTGGCCTATCTGCGTACCGACGGCCCGCGCACCGCCCTGCGTAAAATGCGTAAACATAACATTGCCCACCTGTTTGTCGTTGATCAGAACAACCAGCTCGTCGGCATCATCTCCGCCGACGGTGCCGCAGCTCTTGCGGCCGAAGGAAAAGACCGGCTCTCGGATGCGATCTGCACCGACATCAAGATCGTGTCATCAACCACTCCGGCCCAGGATCTGTTCACCATCATGGCAGACCTGCCCTACCCGCTGGCTGTTACTGATGAAAACAACAGATTCAAGGGTGTCATTGTACGAGGCACCCTGGTGGCAGCCATAGCTGAACGAAGAGGTGCAGCATGAACACAATCAGACTTCCAGTGGGAGCGATCATCGACAGAGCCATCGATTTTCTCGTCGAGCATCTCTCCTTTCTCACGAAAGCCGGCGCCGACATCATTGAAACCGTGCTCGGGGCCATAGAACGCGGCCTCATCGCCATTCCCACCCCCGGGTTCATCGCCCTGGCGGCTCTGGCCATCTGGCTGCTGACAAAAGACCGCAAACTCTGCCTGGGGAGTATCATCGGCCTGATCCTGATCTGGAACATGGGGCTGTGGGCCGCAACGGTAAGCACCATCGCTCTGGTGGCTGTATCAACCTTCTGCGCCCTGGCCATCGGCATCCCTCTTGGCATCATGGCAGCCATCAGCTCATTCCTGAACAAGATTGTGACACCGATCCTCGACATCATGCAGACCATGCCCGCCTTTGTATACCTCATTCCGGCCATACCATTTTTCGGGCTTGGCAAGACCGCGGCCATTTTCTCCACCGTGGTCTTTTCCATGCCCCCGGCCATCCGTTTTACCTATCTCGGCATCCGTCAGATTCCCACAGACCTTGTCGAGTGCTCCACCGCATTCGGAGCAACCCGCTGGCAGCGTCTGATCAAACTGGATCTCCCTCTGGCGGCCCCCACCATCATGGCCGGCATCAATCAGACCGTGATGCTCGCCCTCTCCATGGTGGTCATCGCCTCGATGATCGGCGCCAAAGGGCTCGGCGGTGAGGTGTGGAAGGCCATCCAGCGTCTGCAGATGGGCCGCGGCTTTGAAGCAGGTATCGCCATTGTCATTGTGGCAATAATACTCGATAGGGTGCTGCAGAAGCTCGGCGCCCCGAAACAACAACAGAAGGAGGCAGTATGAAAAGATTCTTTCTCACATTTTTAGGCCTGATGCTCATGGTCCAGCCGGTGCTCGCTGCCAAGGGCAAGGTACGCATGGCCTACGTCGAATGGGACTGTGCTCTGGCCAGTACCATGGTGGCCAAGGCGGCTCTGGAAAAAATGGGCTATGAGGTGGAGACCCTGCCCGTTGCCGCTGCGGCCATGTGGCAGGCCCTGGGTACAGGCAACGTCGATGCGACTGTTGCCGCGTGGCTGCCGAATACCCATGCCGACTACCTTGCCAGACTCAGGGACAAGGTTGAGCAGGTCTCCATCGTTACCGGAGGCGCAAAAATCGGATGGGTGGTTCCATCGTATGTACCCATCAGCTCCATTGAAGAACTCAATGCCAATGCAGACAGGTTCAACAATGAAATTATCGGTATTGATCCCGGTGCAGGACTGATGAGGCTCTCGGAACAGGCTCTCAAAGACTATGATCTGAAACTTGAGCTTGTGGACGGCAGCGGTGCAACCATGACAGCAGCACTGGCCGATGCCCTGAAGAGCAAAAAATGGATCGTGGTCACCGGCTGGACACCGCACTGGATGTTCGGCAAATGGGATCTCAAGTATCTGGATGATCCGAAAGGTGTTCTCGGCGGTGAGGAACGCATTGAAGCCGTTGTCCGTAAAGGCCTGAAAACAGACATGCCTGAAGTGTACACCTTTTTCTCCAACTTCGGATGGGACTCACCGCAGCAGCTGCAGATGGTCATGGCCTGGAATCAGGACGGCGGAACCCCGGAAGAGAATGCCCAGCGTTTTCTCAAGGAGTATCCGGACACTGTCAACAGATGGATGGGCAAGTAAAAGCAGCCTTGAGTACCCGGGACGAAGAGCCGGCAATCACCCGGCTCCTGCCCGGGTCCTGATTGTACACCAGGATCAAGATTGCAATGTTACAGCATACTCTGCAAAGGTCCGATGAATAATATCACCAGACAAAGGTAACATTATGAAAAAACCCCTTCTTATCTTCTTGACCTTGATGTTCACAACCCAGACGGCTTTTGCCGCTCAAGGCAAAGTCCGTATCGTGTACGTGGAGTGGGACTGTGCAACAGCCAGCACCATGGTTGCCCAGGCAGCACTTGAGAAAATGGGCTATGAGGTGGAAACTCTGCCCGTTGCCGCTGCCGTCATGTGGCAGGCGCTTGGCTCCGGAGATGCGGATGCCACCCTTACCGCCTGGTTACCGGTTATGCACGGGGGTTATCTCAGTGCACTGAAGGACAAGGTGGAAAGTGTCTCCGTGATTGCAGATAACGCCAGGATCGGTTGGGTTGTCCCTTCGTATGTGACCATCAGCTCCATCGAAGAGCTCAATGATCATGCTGAAAAATTTGATAACGTTATTGTAGGTATTGACCCCGGCTCCAACACAATGCAGCTGGCGGAAAAGGCCATTGAAGAGTACGGACTCAACTTTGAGCTCGTCGACGGCAGCGGAGCCATAATGACCGCTGTTCTGGCCAATGCCATCAAGGAGAAGAGATGGGTCGTGGTCACCGGCTGGTCACCCCACTGGATGTTCGGCAAATGGGATCTCAGGTATCTGGATGATCCGAAAGGTGTTCTCGGCGGTGAGGAGCGCATTGAAGCTGTTGTCCGTAAAGGTCTGAAAACAGACATGCCTGAGGTGTACACCTTTTTCTCAAACTTCAGCTGGGACTCCTCCCAGCAGCTGCAGATGGTCATGGCCTGGAATCAGGATGGCGGAACCCCGGAAGAGAATGCACAGCGCTTTCTCAAGGAGTATCCGGACACTGTCAACAGATGGATGGGCAGGTAGGAACACAGCCCTGAGCTCACCGCGGACCGTTTTCTCCGGCCCGGTTCGCGGTGTACAGAACACCTCCCCGGCCATTCCCGATGCATAAAGACATTACAATCCTACACGTTACAACACAGGCCTCCACCAAGTACTTCTCCCCGGCCCCGGCTTTCCGGTAAAGAAGACCCGGCAGGAGGCACAGCGCCGGCAGGCAACACTTCCAGTCGGATCGCTCCGTTCTCATCCAAAATAACTTCGTGTGCCAGCGGTTATTTGCTTGCAACATCCTGCGCGAGTCCTTAGAGTAGAGTCTCACTTCACATAGCATTCTCTTTTTTTTGATATCTTCTGCTATCAATATCGATCCCTTCGATACCTAAAAAGTTTTTGCTTACAACCCATCAAGGAGCAATAGGCATGAAACTTTTTATTGGTAGCCTCCCCTATAACATCACCGAGTCTGAACTCTCTTCCCTGTGCGAGCCTTTTGGCGAGGTGGTCAGCGTCAAGCTTGTTGTTGATCATTTCTCCGGTCGTTCCAAAGGTTTCGGCTTTGTTGAAATGGCCAACCGTTCCGCTGGTCACCGGGTCATGGAGGAGCTGAACGGCAAAGAATACAACCACCGGACCCTTGTATGCAACGAGGCAAAGCCGCAGGCCAGAAAGGGCCGGGGCCGACGGTGATCTGTGGTTTTTTTCTGTTTGCCGGATAACCCTATACCATCGATATCGTCCTTATACACAGGTACCGTCTGTCTTTATGACCTGCACCTGTACTCTCACCCCTTTTTCCAGTCACCACCTGTCCAGGTGGAGTTTCATGAACAATTTTCGCAATCCGTACATATTGAATGGTGTCTGAACTCTCAGTTGCAATGCAGACTGAACAGCCACGTCAATTCTGCCGGTTGCAGGAGTATGAATGAAGTTCAACGAGTTACATCTCAACGATTACCTTATCAAAACAGTGAAACGGTGCGGGTATACGAATCCCACACCTGTTCAAGAACAGTGCATCCCCTTCATCCTTGCCGGTCATGACATCCTTGGTCTGGCGCAGACCGGTACCGGAAAAACCGCGGCCTTTATTCTGCCGACCATCCAGCACCTGATGGCACATCCGGGCAAACAGATCAGGGCTCTTGTCATCACGCCGACACGCGAACTGGCAGAACAGATTAACGATTTTACGCAGACCATAATCGGCCGCAGCAGCCTGCAGAGCCTGGCAGTCTATGGCGGTGTCAGCAAAGCAGCGCAGATCGCCAAAATCCGCCGGGGGGTTGATATTGTGATTGCCTGTCCCGGCCGACTGCTGGACATCTGCAACGACAAGGCCATTGATCTGAGTCAAGTGGATGTGTTGATCCTGGATGAGGCAGATCACATGTTCGACAAAGGATTCCTGCCGGATATCCGACGCATTATCCGCCTGTTACCTGTTAAGCGGCAGAACCTGGTCTTTTCTGCAACCATGCCCGATGAGATCAGGCAGCTGGCCGGAAATATCCTGGTCAATCCCAAAACCGTCCAGCTCAATCCCAGCCGTTCGGTGAAAAACATCTCGCACAGCGTATTTACCATCGATAAAGCCCAGAAGACCAGGCTCCTTGTAAAGTTACTGGCAGACGAAGCAATGGGCACAACCCTGGTCTTTACCCGTACCAGGCACAGGGCAAAAAATCTGGCCCGGGTACTGGTGCAAACCGGTCTTAAGGCAACATCACTGCAGGGCAATCTTTCGCAGTCCAGGCGGCAACAGGCGTTGAGCGGCTTTAAAGACGGTACCTACACCGTGCTTGTGGCCACTGATATAGCTGCACGCGGTATCGATGTTACCGGTATCTCCCATGTGATCAACTATGCCATACCCGATACTGCCGAGGCATACATCCATCGCACCGGCCGCACCGGGCGGGCCGGCTGCACCGGTGATGCCCTTACCTTTGCCACCAGTGAGGACAGACGATTGATCCGGGTCATCGAACGGTCTCTCAACAGGCCGATGTCTCAACTGGATCTGCCGCAGCTGCCTGAAGCGCACCTGCCTGTTCGGCATCAGCCTGTGCAGACAACGGCCAGGTCGCACAAAAATACCGGACCGGCCGGGAAATCATCGCGGGTCTCTCGAAAACAACAGCGTTGTGCAAACAACTCAAACATTTTTGGACTTGCCCAACGCGGCAGGAACTAAACAGCTTCACTGTCCGCTGAACAACCATATAACCTGTTCAGCGACACAATCAACGCCCTCTTGAGGGCAAATAACACACCGTGCGCTTAACGTACAACCAATGAGGAGTAATGAACATGGCTGAAGGAACTGTAAAATGGTTTAACGATGCAAAAGGATTCGGCTTTATCGCCCAGGATGGCGGCAAGGATGTCTTTGTCCACCACTCGGCCATTATAGCTGATGGTTTCAAGTCACTGCAGGAAGGAGAACGCGTGAGCTTTGAGGTTGTAGACGGCGCAAAAGGGCCGTCTGCCACCCGTGTTATGAAGATGAGATAAAACCGGAAGAAGCGCTGAGAGCCCTGCCCGATGCAGGGCTTTCCCGAACCGGTACGGTTTATCCGGGAGGACGTGTGACAAAACGAACGAACTACAAACAGGAAAAACGCATGCGCGAACTGGAAAAACAGCGCAAAAAAGAGGTCAAGAAACAACGTAAACTCGAAAAAGAGCAGACTGTTACCGAATCCGACCTCGACGATCCGGTGAAAGACGACATAGCTTAAAAAAATCTCAAAAGTCATGTATGCACGCACATCGCCAGAGCGTGCACAGACATGACACCTCGTTCCACCCGCACATGAAGCATCAACATTCTCTGCGCTACACCAGGGCTGAAGAAAGAGCAAACAGTCTTACCCATGGCATAGGCGTGGTGCTTGCCGTCATCGGTCTGGTTGTGCTTATTGTTTTTGCGAACCTGTACGGCACAACCCGGCATGTGGTGAGCTGCTCTGTTTTCGGCGCTGCCCTTATCCTGCTGTACCTTGCCTCCACCCTTTACCATGCCGTCTTTCATCAGAAAGCAAAGGCGCTGCTGCGCATCCTGGACCACTCCGCCATTCTGATTCTCATTGCCGGTACCTACACGCCCATCACACTGGTCAATCTGCGGGGTACATGGGGCTGGTGGCTGTTCGCAGTGATCTGGACACTGGCCATTGTGGGCATTGTGATCGAAACAACCCGGTTACGGCGATACAGAAAAGTCATGATCGGTCTGTATGTGAGCATGGGGTGGGCAGTGGTGGTTGCCGTTCGACCAATGCTGCACAACGTTGACCAGGAAGGGCTCTGGCTGCTCCTTGCCGGCGGGCTGGCCTATACCGGCGGCATTGTTTTTTACCTCTGGCACCGTCTGCCGTACAACCATGCCATCTGGCATCTCTTTGTACTGGCGGGCAGCATTCTCCATTATTTTGCGATCCTGTTCTACGTTATCCCCTGACACCAAAAAGTGCTGCAAGCACTCTCTTCCACATTCGCCAACCTGCCTGCAGGGTGTTGCCGCCTGCGGGACTATCCGCTGACATCACAACGTTCGTCTGCAAGGTATCCTGGTAAAGTGTGGAACTTTTCCAGACCTTCTGGTAGGCTGGATTGTCCGGCATGGCATCATCATATAAAAAACATCCTCTCTCTATGACCCGATAAGGCGAAACCGTCTCCACCTGTTTCACTGTCAGGATACATCCATGAACGATTTACTTGTAAGAATCTCCTTTATTAAAGAAGTCGAACGACTCAAAAATGTACTGCGCTCTGCCTATACATCCCAGGGCCGGCAGGAAAGCACTGCTGAACACACATGGAGACTGTGTCTGATGGCGATTGTCTTTGCCGATCAGATGGAAGCCGTTGACGTATTAAAGGTATTAAAACTATGCGTTATCCACGATCTGGGTGAAGCAATACATGGCGACATACCGGCCATTCATCAAAATCAGAATCCGGATAAAACAAAAACAGAGCGGGAAGATCTTAAATTTCTGACAAAATCCCTGCCAATCAGTCTGAGGGATGAAATTCTCTCCCTTTGGGAAGAGTACGAAAGTGGACAGACCCCTGAAGCCAGGTCTGTGAAAGCACTGGATAAACTTGAGACCATCATTCAGCACAATCAGGGATCCAACCCCGAAGACTTCGATTATGCCTTTAACCTTCACTACGGCAAAAAATATACAGACGCGACATCGTTCTTTAAAAAACTGCGGATGCTCGTTGATGAAGAGACAAGGCACCACGCCCTGAAATCCAACCAGCTCCCCAATCAGCCCGCCTGACAGGGCGTCAGGCCAATTCGCCTGCGACGGGCAGTTTACTTTCGGCGTTATCCTCTCGAAATGAGAACCATGCCCATCACATACGCCCGGCTGGAATGGGATGACCAGGGCCGGCCACTCTCCAGCACCTATAACGATGTCTACTTCTCCAGGCTGTCAGGACTGGAGGAAACCCGCTACGTCTTCTTGCAGCACAACCGGCTGGCAGAACGTTTTGCACAGCTGAAAGCTGGTGAGTGCATGGTGATCGGTGAAACCGGTTTTGGCACCGGGCTGAACTTTCTCTGCACCTGGCAGCTCTTCCGCCAACAGGCAGTACACAATGCCCGGCTTCACTTTATCAGTGTGGAAAAATTCCCCCTGCAACCGGCTGATCTTGGTCGGGCGCTCTCGCTCTGGCCGGAGCTTGATGAACCGGCCCAGCAGCTGGTGTCTGTGTACCGGCATCTGCTGGATGGTCTGCATAGCATAGAACTTGATGACAACCGTATACAGCTGAGTCTCTTGATCGGCGATGCCTGCGAGGAACTGACCAGTCTCGATACCAGGGTGAACGCCTGGTTTCTCGATGGCTTTGCTCCGGCTAAAAACCCTGACATGTGGACAGAGCAGCTCTTTGCCCAGCTGGCACGACTCTCTGCGCCCGATGCCACCCTGGCCACCTTTACCAGTGCCGGATCTGTCCGCCGCGGGCTGGAGGCGGCCGGCTTTACCATGCAGCGCAGCAAGGGATTTGGAAACAAACGGGAGATGCTCAGCGGTCAAATGCAGCAGCCAACGAACTAACCGCACCGGTCCTGAAGCTGTACATGCCCGTACCAATGGTTCACATGAACTTCAGATGAAGAGAGAAGAAATACAGAGTTCATCATGAGCCAAAAAATTGCATTTTCTTCTTAAATCAGTTCATTCCTGATCAGAATTTTCTCGAATATCATCGACAGAAGATATTGGTCGATTAAAAAGGATGACAAAACGAAAGTGAAGAGCAGCGGGCCAGGAACTGATTCGAGACTGCTTTGCCGGTGGTGTGAAAAGTAACCTCACCAGGAAGAGCGGCTGTCAGCGACGAACTGTATGAGACCAGACCCTGATCTGGTAATTGACAATTTTCTGATGCCCCGGACCTCCCGCAAACAATCACCCCCTGCCAGCTTTCGACTTACCTGACCATTGGATACCGAGCACGAACCAGGCACGATCGCTGATGATGGAAAAGGTGTCCTGATATTCACCCTCATTTTACAGAGCTGCTGTTCAGTCCGCTGAAAAAAGTAAACCTCGTGCGGGCAGATCCTTCGCAGATGTGCAGACTCCATGGATAATTTTCTTCTTATCTTGTTTTTTGTCGGTCTTGGCTGGTTATTCCGCCATATCAAGGCATTCCCCGGGCAAACTGCACAGGTGCTCAACCTGTTTGTCCTCTATGTTGCCTTACCGGCTGTGATCCTGCTTAAGATACCGCAGCTCAGCATCTCCACTGATATGATCGTCCCCATTGCGGTGGCATGGTCAATGCTGCCGTTTTCTGTTCTTCTGATCCTCCTTGGTGCCGGAAGATACAAATGGTCACGGGAGACCGTCGGGGTTCTGCTGCTTGTGATACCCGTTGGCAACACCTCCTTCATGGGCTTACCCATGGTCAACGCCTTTTTCGGAGAGGCCGGCATCCCCTATCTTATTATGTACGATCAACTCGGCACCCTGCTCATCTTTGTCACCTATGGATCGGTTATCCTGGCAATTTACGGGTCAAAGGGCCAGGTCAGGTACGCTCAGATAGTGCGTCAGGCCCTGCTCTTCCCGCCCACCATTGCCCTGGTGCTCGGCCTGGCGCTGCGCTCGTGGGAGTACCCCGATCCACTTGTCAGACAGTTGCAGATCATGGCTGATATGCTGACACCTCTGGTGATGGTTGCCATTGGTTTTCAATTAAACATACGAATCAGCTCGGGTGTCCTCTATCCGCTGGGGTTCGGTCTGATCGTCAAGATGGCCCTTGCCCCGATCTTTGCCCTGGCCGGCTGTCATATATTGGGGTTGAAGGGTTTAGCAACAGAGATTGCGATTTTTGAGGCCGGGATGCCGCCGATGGTGACTGCCGGAACCGTCGCCATTGCAGCAGATATGCATCCGGAACTGGCGGCAGCACTGGTCAGTTTGGGCCTGACCCTGGCCTTTGTAACCCTGCCGGCCCTTTACTGGCTTATCTGACTGCAGGCGCCACTGCATCAATGAGACCGATCTGACGTGTTGGTCGGACAGGGTGAACAGCGTTTGCTGACTGTTGCGGATATGCGCCTGTCACAGGCTTGTCTGTTCAATGTGTATGCGCTATGACGCATCAGTATAGTCTTCTTGTTCTTGCGGACATACATTACTGTTTTGTTGAAATTAATCAGTTCATTACATACGGTGGCAGGATAGTGCACAAACACCGGAACAATGAGAATGGATACTTCCATGAAAAAAGAGATCAGAGTTTTTATTGCTTCACCGGGGGATCTGACAGAAGAGCGTAAAAAATTCAAAGAAACGATTCAATGCCTCAACGATGGGTTCGGTGACGGCGCCGGTGTGGAGTATGTGCCTTTGGGATGGGAGGAAGTGCTAGCCTCCACCGGACGCCGGCCTCAGGGGGTGATCAATCGAGAAATCGACAGTTGTGACGTGTTTATTCTCGCCATGTACAGACGCTGGGGGCAAGAAGCTCCTGATGCCCAGCCCTATTCATCTTATACAGAAGAAGAATTTCACCGGGCATTAAAGCGTTGGCATCGCGAAGGTAAACCTGAAATTTTTGTTTTCTTCAAATTTGTTGATGCTCTATCTGAAGGTGACCCCGGGCCTCAGTTAAAAAAAGTTATGGAATTCAGAAAACACTTAGAGGAAACAAGAGCGGTACTCTACCGATATTTCGACTCCCCTGAAAGCTTTGCAGAGGAAGTTGACAAACATCTCAGGCTTATGCAAAAGATGAGTTGCCTAGGGCAGATCAGTGTTCTGAACAAGTAGTACTGCCAATGGCTGCGCTCAAGGAGGTTGAGAAGGCCAAAAAGATAGCTTTACAAAAAACAGAGGAGGCAGAGAAGGCGAAGGACGACGCAGAGATGTTTCGGTTACGACTGGAAGCCCAGCAGTTACAGACTGCCGAAGATGCTGCGAAACTGGCAATGGAAGGAAAGATCGAGTTTGCACGAGAAAAGCTGACCAGACTTGTCAGTGAGACGGTGGACCTACGGATATTATCTATCGGCTCTGAATTCTTTTACCGCACCGGCGATATAGCTGCTGCGGACGATGTGCTTGGAAAATGGCTTAACCTGAGTGGTCCTGAAAACAAAACTGGAGAAACAGCAGCTGCCTTGGGCAACCTTGGTAACGTATATTACACCCGCGGCGAGCTGGAGAAAGCTGAGGAGATGTACCAAGAGGCACTGACCATCAATAAGGAGCTTGGCCGTAAAGAGGGCATGGCAAATAACTACGGCAACCTTGGTATTCTATACCAGACCCGCGGTGAGCTGGGAAAAGCTGAGAACATGCACGAAAAGGCACTAACCATCAATGAGGAGCTTGGCCGTAAAGAGGGCATGGCAAATAACTACGGCAACCTCGGTCTTGTATACAGCACCCGAGGTGAGCTGGCGAAAGCAGAAGAGATGTTCCTAAAGTCTCTGGTCATCGATAAGGAGCTGGATCTTAAAGAGGGCATGGCAAATAACTACGGCAACCTCGGTATTCTATACCAGACCCACGGCGAGCTGGGAAAAGCTGAGAACATGCACGAAAAGGCACTGACGATCAATAAGGAACTGGGCCGTAAAGAGGGCATGGCAAATACCTACGGCAACCTTGGTAACGTATACCTGACTCGCGGTGAGCTGGAGAAAGCTGAAAAGATGCACCAAGAGGCACTGACCATCCATAAGGAACTGGGTCGTAAAGAGGGCATGGCAGATAACTACAACAACCTCGGTATCGTATACCGAACTCGCGGTGAGCCGGAAAAAGCTGAGACAATGTGCAAAAAGTCTCTGGCCATCAATGAGGAACTGGGCCGTAAAGAGGGCATGGCAGATAACTACAACAACCTCGGTATCGTATACCGAACTTGCGGCGAGCTGGAGAAAGCTGAGAACATGCACCAAGAGGCACTAGCCATCAACAGAGATCTTGGCCGTAAAGAGGGCATGGCAGATAACTACGGCAATCTTGGTATCGTATACCTGACTCGCGGCGATCTGGTAAAAGCTGAGGTAATGTACGAAAAGTCTCTGACGTATTATCAGGAAG
>JAAYDD010000010.1 GCA_012729435.1 Desulfobulbus sp. | reverse complement strand
TGTGGAGATGACGAGTGCACATGGACAGGAAATCACAAGCAGAACCAGGCCGTTGTAAAACCAGGGTGTGAAGGGTTGACGGAAGACCAGCCAGGGCAGAATCATAACGCCTGCTGCCACAAGAAGAACAGCCGGTGTATAGTACCTGGCAAAGACATCAACAAACTGCTGGGAGTGCGCCTTTTGCGCCTGCGCCTCTTCAATGAGGTGAAAAATCTTCGCCAGTGTGGAGTCTGCGGCCGGGTGGGTCACCTCAATCTCCAAGGCTCCCTGCTCATTGATCGTGCCGGCGTAGACACTGTCTCCTTCGGATTTCTCAACCGGTATGGACTCGCCGGTGATGGTCGCCTGGTTGACCGCCGATGATCCGCGTACAACTCTGCCATCCATGGCAATGCGTTCGCCCGGCTTGACGATGATAATATCGCCCACCACTATTTCTTCCACTGCCATCACCTGTTCCACACCACCTCTTCTCACCAGGGCCTCTGCCGGCGCCAGCGCCATCAATGACTGGATGGATTGGCGTGTCTTCTCCATGGTGTAGGCCTGCAGGGAGTTGCCAAAGGAAAACAGAAAAGCCACAGCTGCGCCTTCACTCCACTCACCTAGAATTGCTGCACCAATAACAGCTGCAGTCATGAGTACATTCATATCCAATGACAGGACCCGCAGGCTGTAGACCGCGCTGCGTGCGGCATGAAAACCACCAATGACAATGGCCAGGGCATGAAAGGTCACCACCGCGACCGGAGGCCCATCAGACCAGCCAAGAACAAGGCCGCATCCGAGCAGAAGCCCTGACAGAGCTGTTGCCAGCATCCGCCCGTTTTTCCACAAGTGCTCCGGCTGTGCCGACTGCGACTGCAGTGACTTCTCAACCTCGGCACTGTAACCTGCCTGTCTGACGGTCCGGATAATTGCCTGATCGCCGGCTGTATGGGAGACAGTCATCCTGGCCGTGGAAAAGTTAATGGAAACAGTGGCGACTCCGGGCAGAGATGCGATCCGTTTTTCGAGCTTCATGGCACAGTCACCACAGTCAAGACCGGACAGCCGGTACACAGTTTCAGTGGTAGCAGCGGTGTTGTTGTCAGCCTCTTTTCTCTGCGATGTTTCCTCTTCATAAGAACCTGCAGATGGGCCTGCAGAGGTTGTGCCGGACAGGCCGGCCGGCACCGCTGGCGTATCCTTATGAGGGTGTTCATGGCCTGAACAGCAGGAATCGTGCGGTTTCTCCTCTTGTCCGGAAGTGCAGCAGTTATCCTGACATCCGGTGTGGGCGACATTTAAAGGCAGGGTTAAGGACTTCATGGCTGTCACCTGTGACTGATGTGTTCAATTCCTTGGCTTAACAGAGAAAATACATGCTCATCATCCAGAGAATACCAGACCATCTTGCCCTCCTTGCGGTATTTGACAAGAAGCGCATTGCGCAGCAGCCGGAGCTGATGAGAGACATCAGACTGCCCCATACCGATGTGGGCGGCCAGATCATGAACACAGCGTTCTTTTCCGGAAAGGGCGTGAAGAATCTTGATCCGGCCGGGTTCTCCTAACATCTTGAAGAGTTCTGCAGCTGCCAGAGCATCCTCCTCTGACAGGACCGCTGCTGCTGCATCCTCTACCGGCGACTGTTCGCTGCACAGTG
This sequence comes from Desulfobulbus sp., assembly GCA_012729435.1. GTDB lineage: Bacteria > Desulfobacterota > Desulfobulbia > Desulfobulbales > Desulfobulbaceae > Desulfobulbus. The sequence goes on along the minus strand of JAAYDD010000010.1, from coordinate 3,091 downwards.
TACCGGCCCCTTTTATACTGCGTGACGATGTCATACTGTCCTCTTTACGCATATACATATGAATATATGTTCATGTATACACCGACAGCACACCTGTCAATGATCTTCTGCTGAAAAACAAGACGCCGCCTGCTTCACATACCGGTAATATAACGAACAACAGAATGGGGATGACAGCTGTTAAACGCCGGAATTTCATCCAGTAAAAGACGGGCACAGAAGAGACGGCTGATTCTCGCACCGGCGTCAACAGCCAGTATCTTAAGGAGTGCGGGTACCGTGCTCAAAAGGTGCTCACGGTCGTATTGAAAAGCCGGAACCGACCGTCAGGGGACGGGGCTTTCAGGATGGCGGATATGCAAAGACTGGTGCAGGCCCACCTTATGCCGACGGCCTGCACCAGGGTCTGTATGCGCTGCTTGGGACTGTTTTATCAGGAACCCTGCGGCACAGCGTACTAAAAGTTACAGACTGATCACCACTGCATCACTGGAAAGGCGGATCAGTTCCACTGCTGTCCCCATCCGTGCCCCTTCAATCAGATCCTCTTCACTGATGCCACGGGCTTTTGCACAGGGTGTACAGACAAGTACGGGCACCTCATTTGCCTGGAGATAGGCCATGAGATCATCGGCAACATCGCCTGTGGCAGCCCGTACATGCTCAAGCAGCCCTTTTTTTGCTATGTACACTGCCTCATCAAGCAGGAAAAGGGTGACATTTTTCCCCTCTTTATGGGCTATTGTGGCCAGATGAATGGCTCTGGCTGTGCGGTTGGGATTGTCTGTACCGCAGGCCAGGGTAATAACAACATTGTCGGTCATGCTCCACCTCTTTGACTGTTCTGGTTTTCTCTTACGAACCGGACAAAATCACAAGGCAAACATCTGCTATGCCTTCTTCACAAGCGCCTCATGGTTTCTGTCCATAAACGGATTTTTACCGCTGATGCTCAATGGCATTGCATACACTATCTTCACCTCTTCCCCAAACACACCCATTGCCAGCAGAGCCCGTCCCACGGTGAACATCACCCGGTTATCGATCCTGTTATCCATGGCAACGCTTGCTGCAGAGCCGATGGCAATGCCGAGATCGCCGGTATTAAATACACACGGATGATCAGGGTGTTTCTTCTTTTCCTCACAATCAGCAAAACCGCACATACCACACGGACTCACCCCAAGCGGGGCGATCCTGGTGCCGAATGCCACCATTGCCTGAGCAGAAAGGATGTTGACCGCATCCCGTAAAAACACATCTGGCAGACTGTCACGCCGTGCCATCTCTATCATCTTTGCTGATATTTCAGCAATATCCTCTCTGGTAAAAAGAGCAATGACAAGATTATCCACTCCTTTTGCCTTTGGTGCAGTACGGGCTGCAGCCATCATTTTGCGGGCAACAGCATGAACTGTCTCTTCCCGGACCTCTTGTTCTGTTACGATCTTCATAGACTATCCTGGGTTAAAAGTTGTTTAATACCTGATACCGTCAGGTTACCTCCACCACGTGTATCTCCGTTACCGTGGCGGCCTTCTTGTTTCCCGAAACCACTCCCGCACGCCCTTCATCTGCCTGACCTGTACTGCGGGGGCCCGACGTTTGCAAGCGGCGAACTCCTCGGTTCCCGGCTCTGCTCCCCAGCGAATTTCCACGCAGTCGTTCGGGTTGTAGGCCATTTCAAAGGCAGACCGGCGAGCCAGTACATCGGCAACGGAAAGTTCCCATGGTTCCCCGTTACTGCGGACATACTGAATTTTGCGCTGGTCAGTCAACACCCTGTGTGCCTGTTCGATTTCTCTTCTCACCTGCCGGGCAGCGGTTGATGTCAGGTGAAACAGCCTTGGATACTGCACTATTTTTTCCGGCAAGTTAAGGAGCACGTTCATGGCAATGAGTAAACGCATATCCCGGGATGGGGTTGAGTAATCCTCCCACGGACCAATGGTTTCGAAAATGGCGGCGCCCTTTGGCATGGGAATGGTTGCTCCGCCCCGACGAAAGTATGCCTCGCCGTTTTCCACAGACCTGACGCGTGTTTCCAGCTGCTCCACCAAAGCGGCAAGGGCGGCCTCATAGGCCTGTCTGGCATCCAGACCGGCCGGATTCATGAGAAAGGACATCCGTGCATAAAACGCATCAGGCGAAAGATCAGCCTGCTCCAGTGAGTAGTCAGGAATTTCAGCGTTCTTCATCAGCCTGTTGTCGATAATCGGGCGAAATCGTTTAAAACCCGGGCCGGCACTCTCAGAGTGTGTAAACAGAAAGGTCCCCTCCCAGAAGCGCTTTCTCGCAATGGAATTATCCGGCTGTGCATCAACGGCAAACAGAATCCCCGGACTGTAGGCAGTCTGCTGTACCCATTTGGTCAGAACAAGGGTATGGCCATATGGGTCGGCATACACTGTTCCGGGCCACAGAACCTCCCGCTGCAGCGGCACCGGGTAGAAGTCGGTCTGTTCACTGTCAAGGGCGGTACGGCCGTTACCGGAATGTACTGCATCCATAAGTCTGATACTTATAGCCCGAAACCGTGAAGCCGGAGCACTCCGCTGGCTGAATTCCGTATTGATGGTTGGTGGTTCACAAGAGGGCGGTCTGTTCGATCCTCCACGGTTGCACAGTCGGTAACTGAAGGGAAGACCGTTCTTCCAGGAAAAATAGCTCCGGAGGAAATACGGAAAATCCGCACAGTCGGGTACTGCAGACAGATTTTCATCCTCCCCGGCACCCAGGGTATTGTACAGAAAATTACGCTCCGGATCACGAAGCACAGGCTCAAGAGATGGAAAACTGATGTCCTCGCCAACACCACCATCAAACAAACGCTCAATCCAGGCAGCATAAAAGGCTTCATACATCGCGTCCCATCCTGAGCTGTCCCGGGTATCATGACCATTGGCAATAACCAGACAGGCAAGCGTTCGCCTGCCGGCCTGTGCCTCAACCTGATAGAAACTGTTACCAAGCGGATCCATCTCTGCTGTAATATGCCAGGGCCGTTCACCGGTACTCACTGTTGCCGGTAAAAGACGGGATTCACCCTGTGAGTTCGTTACCCGTATATTGCTCAATGGCTCGGCAAGAG
>JAAYDD010000086.1 GCA_012729435.1 Desulfobulbus sp. | reverse complement strand
TGCGTTCAAGTTCTGAAATGACAAGAAAACTGACGTCCAATTCGTCACGAATAGCTTCCAGCTGCCGGAGCCATCCGTCAATGCCACTTCTTTTCTGGCTGATATCCTTGAACGGGAGTTTATGCAGACTGTCAATCACCACCACTGCGTGCGAGCTATTGGTTTCGTGGCGCAGAAAATCAATATGGCGCCGCATGAGTTCCGGAGAAAGTTTGCGGTCGTTTACCACCCTGAGCCAGTGAAGCAGGGTCTGCAGCTGCTTTTTTGCCTCATGAAGACGTTGCTGGTCCACTGGTTTCAGGTTGTTTTGTCTGATCTGTTCGACGGTGAGCCGGCTTAAGCGGCTGAGGATGCGTAAGTAGATCTTTTGGCGCCCGTTCTCAAAATCGTAATAGATGACCGGGATTTTGCGTAATGCCATCTCTGAGGCGATTTGAATGAAGAATGTCGACTTCCCGGCTTTGGGTGTCCCTCCCATGACGTTGATGCCATGGACGCCGTTAAGGGCACGATCCATCCTCATGAAACCAGTGATCAGACTCGCATAGGAGGTATCAGACTCCAGGGCCAGGCGTTCATTAAATGTCTGATATTCACCGGCTGGGCTGGCAAATGGAGAAAATGCCTGTGCCTCTTTGACAAAGGTAAGAACCTGTTTCTGAAAAGCCTGTCCGGTCCTTGCTGCCAGTTGAAAAATGGAGCTGTTTCGTGGGGTGTGTTCGGGCCAACGGATCAGACGAACCTTATAGCCGGTCCTGGTGGCAAAGGATCTGGCCATAGCCTCGGACTCGGCAGTATGATTGACCCAAAGGAAAATAGTTTTGATCCAGTGCAATCTCCGTTCATCAAGAAACTCGAGATCACCAGCGCCAGGTACGGCAATACCCGGTAACCCTATCTGTTTCAGGGGAAGAAGGTTCTGCTCTCCTTCAACAAGAAAGAGTGCACCGTTTTCGCAGTGCTCTATGGCCGGTGCATTAAACAGGCGGAACGGTTCGTCTGTAAAACGTTCATCTCCATACCAGAAAAAATCTTCTACTCGTTCCGGGTGCACGCAACGGGCTGCGTAACAGTTACCGTCCGACTGGATATAAGGATAGACGAGATAACGGCCGTTGTATCCGATGCGGAGTTCTTTTATTATTTTTGCCGAAACGGATACCTCTTGAAAAGACGGGGGCGGCTCTCCAAGGAGCTTATCAACGAAATCCGGCAGTTCATGGTTGATGTTCTTTGCAGGATAGTCGACATCAAGGCCAAAGTATTCCCGGTCCGGATCGAATCCGGGTGTTTCCGCAAGGTTGATTCCCCGAAGCCGAGCAAAGTGCAGAGGGAATCCTCCCGGTACACAGTGATTGGAACATCGGAAATAGCCATGGAAAAAGTTTTCTGGATTGAGAACAGCAGTTAACTGCCCTTTTACTTTCTCTTCATCCTGGGAGCAGAAAGGGCAGGCCGTATAGAGCACAGAGTTTCTGAATTTGGCTCCCGGCAGATGTCGGAGATAAAATTGGGCAACAATGTTAGACATAACTGTGGTAAGAAATCTGTCTTTGGAAAATTGACTGGAGGCTGTTGCCAATCAGACCTACATCGTCAAACTCTGTCGGAAAACAGAAGGTATGGCAGCTCAAGAATTATCCTAAAATGTTCTGCAACGCCTGTGATTCAAGGGGCCGGTCGAATTTGAAATGAACGGAGAAGTCATTTTCCAACACCTGATACGGCTGAATACCGATGACCAGACCTTTCAGATGCATGAGTTGGATTTTACCGCCTACCGGAAGAACAATCTGCATTTTTCTGCCAAGTAAAAGCCGTGCATTCTCCTGACGGGATATCCGGATCAGAAAAGCCAGACCACCCAACGAAACGTCAATGGTTTCGGCTCGGAATCCGCGACCAATGGGTTTGTCCTGGTTAGTGATCGGCTGAACCTGGATTTTACGTGATAGGGAGTAACGGTGATCAGCCCGCCGCTCCAGACCTTTTTTTGCCAGTGTTGTATGTATCGTATTATTGGCGAGATAATATGTATGGAGCTTTCCACGCAAACCTGGGAACTGATCCTGCCATGCAGTCAACACTGTCTGAGGCAAGACGTGTATTCTTGTTGCTGTCAGTGAGGTCAGTGTTGCGGTCCAGACAGATGGAGTAAAGAAATTTTCACCGACCATCTCCCCACGATTCAACGTGGTTATAAATAATTCGCGTGTTCCAACGCGATGCGATACTTTGACACTGCCTTGGGTGATGAAAAAGAGGGCATCATTTTTGTCACCCTGGGCAACAATGGTCTCTTCCGGCTTGTACAGCTGTTCGTTGAGTTCGTGATAGATCGTCTGAAATTCTTGAGTCGTCAGATGTTCACGTAAGCCTGCCCATATTTCCAGATCTTCTTTTTTGATTGTTCCCATCTTTGCCTGTTCAATAAGTTCACCGGTGCGGATAATGGGTCCAAGAGCCATACCGTCTATCTCGTAGATGCGTTCTCTGAGGCGTTCTGCAGTCTTAAAGTCCCCGGCCTGGATCGTGGCCTCAATAAGATCGACCAGCTGTTGGAGAGCTGCCTCTTGCCGGCCTTCGTCAACCAGCTTGAAAATGGCAGCCTCCTTTTTGGCAGTCTCATCAGAGAGAAGAGAGGATGATGACGGCATTTTCTCTCTCGCCGATGCTTGTTCAATGGCTGTGGATTCTTCCTGCGGACGTTGCTCAGTTACTCTTCGTATCTGCTTCAGGGAGGTTACGGCCGCCTGACGAACCTCCTCACTGTAACCGGTGATTCCGAGCATGGTTTTACTTTCTGCTACACGCGTCAGGGAAGCACCGGCACGTCGTGAGCCGATACTGCCCAGCGTCCGACAGATGGCCACTTGCAGATCATTCGCACTTTTTCCAGCAAATGATTTAGTGTTTTCCAGCAGTTCGGTCAATGGTCGAACAAACCGTTCATCGTGGTGAGCTGCAATCAGCTGAACCACTTTAGGTTTTAAGGAGGTTTCGGCTGTCTGAAGCGTCTGCAGCAGAAAATCTTTCAGATCTTCGCTGCCGATTTTCACTGAAGCATTAAGCACCTCTTCCTGAACACGAATGTCTGGATGATTGATAAATTGCTGAATTGTTGCAAAAAGATCGGGGGTGCCGATATCCCCGAGTAAGCGAATGATGTTACGGACAACGAACCACGGCGGATCTTTGTGCAACTGCTCAAGCAGAATGGATAAGGCAGGATTTCCTGTTTCTTTGATCAGGTTCAACAGCCTTTTACGTTCAAAACGACTCTCGCTGTCCATCAGCTGTTGTAATTGGTATTCCGCCGATTCAGTGCCCATTTCAACAAGTAGTCTTCCAGCGGTCTTCTGATGGGCTTCAGAGTGAAGATAGAGCTCCAACAGATGTTCGAGTGTTGAGGCCGTACTCAGCTTTTTGAGTGTTGCTGCAGCATATTGACGAACAGAAGAAGTACCGGGGGTATCGGCTGTCTGCGGAGCAGCGAATGAGCGAAGGATTTGAGCAGTGTCAGCTGCCTGGCCATATCGTTCCTCTTTCAGATACTGTTTGATCAGGGCACCGATGGCAGCTGTGATCTGCTGTGCCTCTGGTTCGCTGACTCCTTCTTTCTGCAGACCGCTCTGGAAAGCCGGCAATAATCTTTTTAATCGTTCCCATTGTTTCAACTCAACGAGTTTCTCACTGACAGCCGCCAGGGCCGTGAAGGCATTCTGGCTTATTAATGCTTCAGGATTTTGTATGCCGACTGCCAGTTGCATGAGGAGATCATCAGCCTTCTTATCTTCATCGTTTTTAAAAAAGTCATGAATGACTGATGGAAGGGCTTCAAGGAATTCTTTTTTATTGAGTGCTTTGAGGTCACCCTGGAAAAGGGACTGCAAACCGGTTTGTATAGTTGTGTGACGTTTTTCCTCTTTTTCTTTTTTCTTGGCGTGGTACAGGGCCACCAGACTCCGCATTTTCTCTTTACGAGCAGTTTCTTGGAGCTTTTGAAAGGTTTCTTCGACTTCTGTGTCCTTGAGATCACTCTGTTGGTCATCGGAACTTTCGGCAAGTGTCCGGATATGTGTTATCAGCTTTTCCAGCTTATCTTCTGGTAACCGGCTGATGATCTGACGGTACAACTGGTCGCCAAATAGGCTTTTATACTTATGAACTAAAAGCTGACCGAGGCTCTTATCGTCAAGGCTGATCAGCTGAGATGCAACTTGAGAGGCGATCAGTGTTTGTTGGCTGGAATCGAACAGCGTGTCGTACCGGGAAAGCAGCTGATCAAAAGAAGACAAGGCGGTGTTTTGTGATGTTTCTTGTGCAAAATCAGCCACCTGTCTGGCGGCAGCCGTAATGACCGGAGCCGACCATTCCGGTTGTCTGAGCCGCTGGAGGAGGTGTTCAGGCAGCTGGCTGATGGGGGTGTCCGGGTTGAGAAGCAGCTGCCGGGCATCGATGTTCTGGGCAATGGTCTTGCTGAGCTCCGGTCCCCGCCTGGTCTGGGCAAGCCGCTTGAACAGGACGTCATCCACAGGCCTGAAATCAGGGTCCTTTTCCTTCCCGATCTGCAGAGGGATATGACTGGCAATAGTGGCCACCATACGGTTGAGCTGTTTGGGGGTGAGGTGCTCAACGGTCTCATCCAGGAGCTGATCGGACACCTGGTTCAGAACCTGGGAGTAGAGCTGCTCACCAAAGAGCCCCTTGAACCGCTGGGCCAGGACATTACCGAGGGCGATCGCCTCCATGGAGGCGAGCTCTGCTCCGGCCTGACGTGCGACCTGGGTCTGCTGTTCTCTGTCCAGCAGCTGCTCGTAGTGGGCCAGCATCCGGTTAAAGGCGGTAAAGTCAATCTGTCCGTCGGCCTGGATACCTGGATCAGCCACCTGTCTGGCGGCAGCCGTAATGACCGGAGCAGACCATTCCGGTTGTCTGAGCCGCTGGAGGAGGTGTTCGGGCAGCTGGCTGATGGGGGTGTCCGGGTTGAGAAGCAGCTGCCGGGC
>JAAYDD010000085.1 GCA_012729435.1 Desulfobulbus sp. | reverse complement strand
TGTTCATTGATCAGATGTTACTCTTTGGTGATGCAGGAAGCGGGGCAGGAAGCGATGGCCTCATCGACGCATGCTTCATCTGGATTTGCATCTTCTTTAACAAAAGCCTTTCCTTCTGAAGCATCAAAATCGAAAACCTCCGGGCAGACTTCAACACATGCTTCGCATCCCAGACACTCGTCTCTATCTATTTCTACCTGTGCCATAATTTTCTCCTCTTGTTTTTGTTTTATCTTCTGCCTGGGCAAAGTGACCATCAGCAATGCCCTATTCACAGAAAAACGTTACCTGCATAAAGGGGTAATATAGATCGTTTGCCACTCAACTTCAAGGCGCGTCCGTCATCTGTTTTATTTATTCCTTACTCGTCCCTAAGCAGGAAAGCGGCAAGCCGATTATCTCAGAGGTTCCATTCTCTTTTCTTTCTTGCTCCGCTCGCCGGTAGAACGGAAAATTTGTGTCAGGACACCTCAGATCGGTGGTGCGATGGTGACCAGAATCCTCATCTGTGTGGTTGCAAGAACTCCGTGTGGTTCTCTAATTTCTGAAATAAGCAGATCTCCTTTTTTAGCGGGTATTCTGTCTGTTTCTCCCAGGAAATATCCTTCTCCTTCCAGAACAAGAATTGACAATTCGCCATCCAAGTCATGTGAGTGTACCGGGAAGGTGACACCGGCATCAATATTGAAGTTGATGATTTTAAAAAACGGGGAGTCATCAACAAGAAAATAACTCTTCATGGCACCGGTGTTGAACTCGGTGGTTTCGGTCAGGTGTATCGTTTTCATCACTCTCTCCTCGTTTGCATGTCTGCGGGTAAGAACTGACAACCCTCTCTTTTCTGTGGTGATACGATGTTTGGAAAACATACTCTCAGGGTGTATCATCGCTGTTTGTACAAGCCCCTGTCTTCAACTCTTTATGGTCGACAGATGGAATTTCTCATGCATCTTTCCTGAAGTCTGTCCGTCCAGAGTTTACACAACAAAAATAATGCCACCCGGGTGTTCCGCAAGGAATTATCTCTTCAACAGCATCCCGACGAACACAGTCAGTTCCAGATGGAGCATAAACCTCTTCAACCTGAGTCACCCCTGTGAAGTCAAAGTGCCCGGGCAGGGTTCGTCTTTTTAGTCGGAATTAACTGTTTGACTCCGGTGAAAAGACGCGGGCTGGGATTTTCTTTTAAATTGATGCCCCTGTCAGAATCGATCCTTGTCCTGCATTACTGTACTGCACTCACATCTCGCGTCCTGTCACCTATACAACCGACCGACCGATTTTACATCCGAAAAGTGAACTCCGCTCAAAATCGCACCGGACAGTCATTAAACATCTGGCAGGATTCATTTTAATAAAAAAAGAGTGGTTCAAATACAGTTCATGCCGGTATATTCACCTAAATTTTCATCAACATACGCTATTGCTGCAAATCCCAGCTCCTGCCCGCCCACTGATCAGGTGTCGACTCTTCACCCACAAGAACAAAACATCATCAAAGCGGTTGATACCGCAGGGGAAACGAAGCGTAGCCGGAAGCGGACTGACAAGGCAGCAAACGATATCAGAAGCCATGTCGTCCGACGGGTCATGGACGGGATACCCGGGCTTCAAAACAAAAAGAGCCGGAGGATAACCTTTTCTATCTGTGCAGTTTCATGAGAGAAGACTCTGAAGCAGCACCAGGAAAGCAGAGGAACCAGTTCAAAGAACCATGATTTTGATGTATTTATGACAAAATCCAGCGCCAAACAAACCGGAACAGAAACGAAAAAAGAAGAGATAAAAGAGCCGAAAAAACCAGCAGCCAAAAGGCAGACGAAGGGAAGCAACGCCCGCGGTCGCTCAAAAAACACCAGGCGAAAAAAACGGTCTCGAAAACCGAAACCACCCACCAGGCAACTCATTGCCTGGACGATTGTGGAAGTATTGAGCCTGGTTGTGACCGCGATCACCGGGATCATCGTTCTCCTTGGATACTCAGCTGCCAGATTTTCCGGATCTGAGTTTTTCGCCCATCTCTTACCCTTTGCCACGGGTGTACTGGCAATGATGCTGGTCTTCGCAGTCCTGCTGACCGGATGGATTCGCTTGCGTGCCTGGCTGCAACAGAAAAAGGTGTACGCACCCGCAATGTTCGCCCTGTTTCTTGTTTTGATAGGTGGAATTCTGACGATAAAGGGCGATTTATTTTTTGCCTTCAGTCAGTTCCGTATCCTGATCGGCGGCAAGGAAGAAGCCGGCCGCGCCACCCTCACACATCAGGTATATGCGGCTTACCGGCGTGTTGATGCTGATCAGCTGTTACAGCTGATCGAACGGGCCAAACCGTACAGAGAGGAAATCAGTGCTGCGGCCAGTGCCTTTCGTCTGGATCCAGACCTTCTCCTCGGCCTGGCGGCAACAGAATCGTCCTTCCTTCCCCGCGAGAGTAAAGACGGCGGTCAGGGGCTCTTTCAAATCACACAGATTCCTGAAGCTGCTGTGCAGGAAGCGGACCGGTCTCTGGGCGTCGACAAGCCGCTGGCGAGCGATCATCGCCACAACGGATACCTCGCTGCAGCCACTTTGACACACTACCTCAAACAGATGAACGGAGATCTGTTTCTTGGTCTTCTCGCCTACAATATAGGACCGAAAAACGGTGGTCTTCGCTCTATCATGCAACAGTATGGCGCCACGGACTTTGTCACCATCCAACCCTACCTGCAAAAATTCCCGCGCGACTATCCCATCCGCACTCTCTGCAACGGTCTTGCGTTCCGGCTGTTTCGCAAAGAAGGTAAGCTGTTGGCCTATGAGGAAGGGCTCAATGCCGTACGCATTCAGCATATCGGCATTCCAGGGCTTTAAGGTACATCTGTCCGGCTTCATGAAAAAGAAGGCCAGACCGGGTCAGTCTGAGAATTTTTGTTCATCATCCCCGGCGGGCAGCCGGCCGGCGCTGAGCATGCGGATCATGCCTTCCACCAGTACCGGTGCTTCTTTTTTCAGATCAAACAGATCCGGAGTCAGAATCCAGTTGGCAAGATGGCCGTGGATAAAACAAAGAACACTGATTGCTCCGCAATGAACATCACATGTTGAGGGGAGCTGTCCTTTTTCCTTGATATTGTGCAATGCAATAAGCAAACTTTGCAACCGCTGCCGACGGGTGGTGATATGAAGCTGACGAAAGGCCTCGGTATCTTTACTTCGATCGCTCGCATCGAATAAGATCCGGAACAACTGCTGCTGGCGGGGATCATCGACAAGGTTGGTCAGAAAAGAGATATACAACGCTTTCATCTTGCCGAGCGGATCAGGTTCATCCGGATTTTCAGCAGCAACGGCAAGCGGTGTATAGAGTTGCACGACCTGATCCCAAAGTGCTGCCAGCAACTCCCCTTTATTGGCAAAATGCCAGTAAATCGCTCCCCTCGACACACCTGCCGCCTTGGCGATATCGGCCAGTGAGGAATGCGCCACTCCCTTGATACTGAAAACCCGCAGCGCAGCATCGAGAACTTTGCTTCTTGTCTCCAAAGCCTCTTCCTTTGATTTCCTTGCCATATACGTAGATCCTCAAGTCGTCAGAAAGATTGTCAGGCAACCGTCCTTCCTCCGATTCACAGCTGTCTCCGATCATTCAGGATCGCTCCTGCCAGCCACCTCCCAGGGCCTTGTACAAACCGACCTGATTCAGCAGCTGGGCGAGATAGACGGTCAGGCATCGCTGTCGGGCGGTATAGAGGGAACGTTGTGCATCCAGAAGGGTGAGAAAACTGTCGAGACCGTGTTGATACCTGTTCCTCGCCAGTTCGTGATACTCCTGGTTTGCGCGCAGATTGGCCCGCTGTGCCGCCAACTGCCGTACATACGTTTCACTGGCGACCAGGGTGTTGGCCGTCTCCTGGAAGGCGGTCTGGATAGCCTTTTCATACCGGGCCACTGCCAGGTCTTTGCGAATCTCCGCAACATCAAGCTGCGCCTGCAACCGGCCTGCTGTGAAAATCGGGAGTGAAACAGAGGGAGAAAACAGCCAGGTAACGGACTCTCCGTCAAAAAGTCGGGAAAGCTCATCGCTGGCAAATCCCCCTGCAGCGGTTAACCTGATGGCGGGGAAAAAAGCGGCACGGGCCGCACCGATATCAGCGTGAGCACCTTTGAGTTCGTGTTCCGCAGCCATGATATCCGGGCGTTGCAACAGTATGCTGGAGGCCAGTGATGACGGCAGATGCTGCGTCAGCTGCTGTTCGTTCAAAGGTGCTGCACTCTCCAGGAGTGATGCGGGGACAGTGGTACCGACCAGCAGAGACAGGTCATTACTGTCCTGGGCAACCAACCGCTCGTATAAGGCAAGGTTTGCCCTGGCCGCCTCCAGGCTTGTCCGGGCCTGAGCAAGATCGAGTTGCGTTGCAATACCCTCGCGTTCACGCTGCTCAATCAACCCAAAGGACTCTTCCTCCACCCGCAGCGTTTCTTCAGTCACTCGAAGCAATTCGCGATCAGCCAGCCAGGTATAGTAGGCCCGGGCCACCTCAGCGACCAGACTGATGTGTACACTCCGGTGATTTTCTTCCATGGCCAGGTACTGTTCCAGCGCCTGATCACGGAGATTGCGCACCCGCCCGAAGAGATCGAGCTCATAGGCCGTGATGCCGGCTGAAACAGCGTAGGTCGTGCCTGTGGCATGTCCACCGCCGCTCATCGCCCGCTGTCTGCTACCGGATCCCTCAGCTGCAATGGAAGGTAAAAGCGCAGATCGCTGGATCCGATACTGGGCCTGATACGCTTCTACCATCAGGGCGGATTGGCGAAGATCCCGGTTATTCGTTAAAGCCAGTTCAATCAGATGTTGCAGTTGCGGATCGGAAAAGAATTCCCGCCAGCCGAGTTCAGATCCATACTGCTGCGATATACCGGCAGGAGCAGTATCGGTTTTACCGACAGGCAGCTGATCCGCCACCGGCAGTTCAGGACGAGTGTAATCAGGTGCAAGGGAACAGCCTGTAACAAACACTCCGAACAGGAGTGCCATGAGCCTTGAAAAAACCTTCATTGCATCCCCTCC
>JAAYDD010000084.1 GCA_012729435.1 Desulfobulbus sp. | reverse complement strand
ATCTCTTCGGATTGTTCTGTGGTGAACAGTCTGTACTGATCACCTCCCTGAAACTGATGCCACCGGTACAGACAAAGGTAGTTCTGACGGCCTTTGACACAGAGCGCCTTGAGTTCCGGGCAAATAGTCTCTGTAATCAGCGGGATCTCACGCTGAAGAATCTGATCCTGCAGATTGCGGGTGTTTGTGGACACGACAACCCGATGTCCGCTGATGACTGCAGGAATAAGATAGGCAAGCGTTTTTCCCAGGCCGGTTTCTGCTTCAATGGCCAGGCAGGCGGCCCGGCCGGTTGAGGGGAGATGGTCATCATCCTGAAGAAGGTCGGCCACCGCCTGAGCCATCTGCAGCTGGCCGAGTCGGAACTGGTAATGGGGAAGGTGGCTGGCAAGCAGGCTCTCCGGTCCGAAGAATTTATCCATGTCGGGATCCTTCTAAAATGTCTTGAACGATCTCAACAACCTGAGCCGATGAATCGCTAAGCAGGGGCCGTAACGCTGTAAGTGCTTCAGCCGAGCCGATGATACCGAGGGCACTGGCGGCTTCCCCTCGAACCCAGTCGATCGGATGCTGCAGTTGACTGATCAGGCCCGGCACTGCAAGAGGCAGGACATCTGAGCGCAAATGCCTCAGCTCTTCCAGGAGCACCAGTACGCCGATTCTCACCGAGTACCGTTCATCCTCAAGAAGGGAGCCGAGCCAGGCGAGGTATCGGGGCTCCTGGCGGATCATGGCAATGATATTGTCCACATGTCCCAGTGCGAGAAAGTCGGCAATGACCGTCATAAGTTCAGCATCACTGACCGCATCCCTGGGGCGGGGCGTTCTGTTTTGCGGCATAATGGTTATTCTTGGCGGTTAATTATGTTCTGTCCATACCACGGACTATGACAGTCGGCAATTCGAGAATCATTCCTTTACAGTTTGACAGTTAAACTTTTTATGATAAAACAACGGCAAGAGTGAATTTCTCCGATAATCGGTTCTTCAGGATCCATGCCCGGACAACTACTTTCATCATCTCTGCCGCGGATCAGTGAGGACGAGCTCCTTGAAGGTGAGGAGTGCATCCTCATTGTTGACGATGCCCCGGAATTTACTCGTCTCATTCAGGACTTCCTGCATAAGAACAGTCTGCCGACAGTTATTGCCCACTCCGCCGATACTTTGCATCATCAGCTCGCAATGAACAGGGTGGCGCTCGTACTGCTTGATATCGGTCTTCCTGATGCCGATGGTTCCAACCTCATCCCCGAGTTGAAACGTGCGTATCCGGATCTGGCGCTTGTCATGTTGACTGCGGTTTCCGATGTATATACTGCACTTGCCTGTCTCCGTCAGGGGGCTGACGACTATCTGGTCAAGCCTGTCCAATTTCCCGATCTGCACTCTGCTCTGTACCGTGTTTTGGAAAAGCGACGTCTGGCCATTCGCAACCGGCATTACCAGCGGCGAATTGAGCAGGCAAACTTCCGTATTCAGCTCGCCCATGATCTGGCGCTGAAAATGAATACCGCCTATCTGAGTACGACTGAACTCGACGAACTGTTGCATGCTATCCTGGTTGGCATTACAGCTGAGGAAGGTCTGGGATTTAACCGGGCCTTTCTTGCCCTGTTCAATGAAGACGGTGCACTTCTGGAAGGACGGTCTGCCATCGGACCGGCAAACAGGGAAGAGGGAAGCCGGATCTGGCAGGAGGTGCAGGATCAGAAGCTGGGCCTGCATGACCTTATCGCCCGTCTCAGGGATGACAAGGGCAGCATGAATGTTGAGGTGAACCGGATTGCCCGTGCCCTGCAGGTTGATGCCTTGAACAGTGAACACGTTTTAATTCGGGCTGTTCGGGATCGGCGTTCCATTAATGTGGTCAACGGGCAAAGTGAGGTTTCAGTACCTCTGGAACTGATCGGGCTGTTGCAAGAGGACACTTTTGTCGTTGTCCCGTTGTTTTCACCGAGCAGAGCCTTGGGTGTCATCATTGCGGATCATTTTGTCAGTCGCCGTCCCATTGATGAAGAGCAGATAAAGGCACTCGAAGGTTTTGCCAGTCAGGCGAGTCTGGCCATTGAGCACTGCCGCCTGCATACGGCGATGCAGCGCAAGATGGACGAGCTGGAGGCTGTGGCCGCAGAGCTGCAAAAAAATAAAGACCTGTTGATCGATGCAGAGCGCTATTCGGCCCTGGGGCATATGGCGGCCCAGCTGGCACATAGCATTCGTAACCCGATTACCGCCATTGGCGGGACTGCTCGTCTTCTTGCCCGCAAAATTGAGAATAAAGAGTGGCTGCGGTTTCTTTCGATGATGACAAGCGAGGCCGAGAAAATTGAAAAGATCCTGGAAGATCTCTTTGTTTTTGTCGAGCAGGCCAAACCGGTCCTGGAGAGGGTATCGCTTCTGCCGCTTATCGGGCAATCGCTTCTTCTTTACTATAAAATGCTGAATGAACGGGGGATCCGACAGAACCTGATATTCCCTGAGCATGATCTGGAGCTGCTCATTGATCCCCGTCAGATTCAGCAGGCACTTGTGCATCTTATCCGCAACAGCATCGAAGCAATGCCGCTGGGGGGCGAGTTAACTGTCTCTGTGGAAGAACAGGATAAACTGGTGTACATTATCATCCACGATACCGGCAAGGGCTTGAGCAGAGGCACTGTGGAGTATGCAACCGATCCGTTTTTCACCACCAAGGTGGTGGGCACAGGCATGGGGCTTACCATTGTCCGGCGGATTGTGGAAGAACACGGTGGTGAGCTCGTGCTCCAAAGTATCGGCAGCGGGATGAAGGCAACGATTGTTCTGCCGAAACCGCAGGATGAGTCGTCCGGCAGCGAACGGTGACATGCATCAGCTCTTCGTTTCGCTGCTGCTGCCGGGAGGTCAATAAAAAAGGTGTGAGGCTGACAGGCCCCACACCTTTTTTTATCCGGATCTTTGTGAACGAAGTTTTAGAACTTCAGCTCAAAGCGCGACAGTGCACCGAAGACTCCGTCGTTTTCATCGAGGTAGCCTTCAACTCTCGGCTTCAGGTAACCGGCGGACAGGTACATATCCATGCCCTGGCTGATGGTGTACTGGAGGATACCCGAAAGCTCCCAGGCACTCTTCACACCACCGGCAGAGTAATCGGTGGCATCGGTACCCGGCATGGACCCTGATGTGGTGTTCGGGCCATCACCCTCCACTCCCTTGCTGTCCCAGGTATGGATGTCTGCATACATGAAGTTACCGGTCAGCTTCAGTGCTTCGGTTGCCTGATACTGAACAATGAGTCCACCCCAGAGCCAGTTGCCGAAATCACCGATACGGATGGAGGAGATACGGCTGTTGTCCGCAGAACCCATCATAACACCTGTACCAAAGGCACGGTCAGGCTGGAAGCCTTTGGTGGTGAAACCGAGGTTCAGGCCGAGGGTCAGCTTGTCGATGGTGTAGGTCGGCAAAACGTAACCGCCGTAACCGGTATCCTTGGAACCGATCAGATCAGCGCCGTTGTTTGTAACGGTCCAGGTGTCGGTTTCCCAGGAGTTGAAGTTGTTGAGGTCTGCATTGGTGAAGGCCACTTCACCGTTCAGGCCGAAGGCACCGGCCTTGCCGGACACATAGAGAGAACCGAAGAGGCCTTCGTTGGGCTCAAAGAGCTGAGCACCGGTTGCACTCCACACCTCAGGTCGTGAGTCAGTCTGATAGCCGAGCATACCGCCGATGGTCCAGTCGCTGTTGAGTTTGGCCTTGGCATGGACACCGTAGCGCATGACATCGTCGTCTTCAACCGCAACTCTTCGCAGAGCACCTGAGTACTCACCGTTCTGGGCCTCTTCCATCCACTCGATAAAGGGGTTGATCTCAACATTATCAAATTTGATGATACCGCGGATACCGTAGGAGCTCACATCATCGTAGAAGAAGTTGTAGGTCGGTCCCATCGGGCCGTAGGTGGAGCGATAGCGGCCGAGCTCAACGGTGAAGTTGTCGTTGAAGGGGATGCCGATGTAGGCGAGATCAACCCAGATGTTGCTGCCTGAGTTGATCGGCGGCTGTGTAACAGCCGGATCATTGTCAATATCACCGGACTGACCTTCCATGCGGAAACGGGCCTTGGCATAGGCACCACCGGCTGCTGTACCGACGACGTTCAGCCGGATACGCGAATCCATATTGGTCTGGCCCTTGTAATTATACTCACCAACCTGATCAATTCCGGCTGCATCCCGGTTGCCGAACTGTCTGGCATTTAAGTGATATTTGTCCGTATAACCAAGACGGACACGGGCGTCACCGGTGATTTTCACCCCGGGTTCAACAGCAGCGGCTGAGGCAGTTGATCCGAGTCCGCCTACCAGCATGAGGGCTGCGCCTGCAACGAGTACTTTTTTCATATCTCTCTCCTTCTTGTGTAGGTGTTGATAGAGTGTCTCCACAACAGAGCTAAACCTTTTAAAAACCAACTTGCTGACTGCAGACTAAAAGAACTTGTACTGCCCGTCAAGTTTTTTTTACCTAAGTTTAAAAAATTTTACCCACACCGTCTCTGTCTTCTTTCAGTCAGTCCATTTTCTGGGTTTACTGGTCTTCAAAAGCGGGGAGTTTCTGGCTGTCCCAGATACTCTGGTCAGACCCGTGAAGATTGACCTGCAGGGTGTAACTGTTGAGATATGCGGACGCACTCTGCCAGAAAATAAATGGATAGCTCGTTTCCGCTTCAGCAAAAAGCACCGAGTACTCCGTGCTTCCGGGGTCGGCACGGAGGACCTGGTAGTTCGTTATGTAGCCGGGAATCTTCTTCGTCTCCCAGAGCCGGATAAGACTGAATCGATCCCATTTGAATGCGGCCAGCGAGCTGCCGGCAAAGTAGCGGAGATTCGGCATAAAGGGCACGGTTTCCAGTCGATTGCGACCTACCAGAATGTCATTGATATGATCACCGTCCAGATCGGCAATCACAATCCTCGTTCGAATCCAGACCGGCTCTTTTTCACTTGAAGCGGCATTGTTGGCACTTGTCAGGGTTCCGAAAAAGTTATTGCTCGCTCCGAAGGTATCAGGACTTGTCCAGCGGACTGATCCTGCCGTGTCGTACAGTTGCAGCCGGTTCTGGTTGTTGATGGCGACAAGCACCTTGCTGCCGCTGCCATCGAGGTCGGCCAGAACAAAATCAAACACAGAAAGGCCTTTCGGGATGTTCAGACGTTTTCTTTCCGTCAGGGTATTCTGAGCATCCAGATCCATCTCAAAGATATCTCCGCCGCCAAGGTCCTCGGCTAAACTTCGCTGACCGAGCAGTACCGGTGTCTCTCCAGGCGAACTCATGGTTCGCAGATACCAGCGGGCATGTTCGAACAGTGTTGTGATTCGCCTGCCGTCCCACTCCATGGCCGTGGCATCGGGCAGGTCGCCGTTGCTGCCGCTGATGTATATTTCCTGCAGACCATTCTGGTTAAGATCTCCAAGGGTGACTGAGTGATAACGGATATGGTTGGGCAGATTGACTGTAGCCAGCATGCGGAACTGGCTGTCATCATAGCGATAGATCATCAGGCTTGTGGTGGTCAGCAGAACGACTTCATCCTTGCCATCACCGTCCAGATCGCCGGCATTTATGTCCATTGCCTGGACGGGAAGCGGACGACTGCGCAGGGTGTTCGCCAGGGTGAACAGGCCGCCCGCCTCAAGACCGGTGGTCATGCCTGCGTACTGACCTTCCCGGTAGGCACGTTCCGGGTGAGCGGTCTGAAAGGCTGCCAGGCCCGATGGCTGTCTGGCAGCATCCCGTATTTCCGGCCGGGGTTTGCTGAAAATCGTGCCGCTTATATCCCAGGCCAGCTCATCGATCGCCTGCATGGCGTCGTCCACAGCTGTGAAATTCTGAACAAACTGTCTGGGCGGCTGTGCACTGTTCTGCGAAAAGACATAGCAGGCCAGCTCAAACTGGTTGTTTTTAGGAGTCAGCGAACCGATGGCCATATATTCAGCACCGGATTGACGAAGGAGCTGCCCGAAAACAGCGTGGTTCCCTTCCTTGAGAGCCGCCGCCATCTGATCGGAGGTGCTGCCCTGGGCAACTGCAGCAACATTGGCCCGGGTTGAGAGACGACTGGCCAGGGTGCTTGCAAGCCCATGTTTCAGATATGTGTATGAGCCCGGAATCTCAACAGTAAAGGGAAGGATGACCACCTGTCGTTTGACCGGTGAGCCTGTTTTGTCCTCAGCAGCAAAAGAGTTCGCCGTAATGAGCCAGACACAGCACAGCAGACTGAAGCAGGTCAGGAGCCACCGGTGACGGTGACCAGGATGGGAAGATGCACAGCAGAGATTCAGTTTCACGGTGGGCACTCCTTGCTCAAGTATTCAGGAAAACGTGTAGCCGACAACTGAGTAAGTGGAAAAACACATGGATACTGTTGGCGTGAAAATGGGCCAAAACATTCAGGCGCAACAGGAGGTTCGTCTTGTCCTCCTTCCTGCTTGCAGGGGAAACCGCTGTTCAGGGAGGTGGCGTCATGTAAGGATATCGAAATTTTTACCGATAAAAATCTCAATTTATGCAACTTTTAATATTTTGTCGAACAAGAAAAAATAAAAATACAGAGGATGGTTGAATGACTGACAGCAAAACCGGATATTCATGACATGACGACGGTTTCTACTGCTGTTCGGTCGTGTTCATGCAGCGTCTGTCTATCTGATTCGGGCGGCAATGAGCCCAAAGAATACGGTGTCCCCGGTGAAGCGCCAGCCAAGGTGCGTACGGCAGTGAGCACAGAGGGCGACCTGCCAGTGATAACCCGAAAACCAGCTGAAGACGTCACTTGTCCCGCCCTGGAGGACTGTTCCCGGTGCGGCGCGAAAGCATCGGATTTCAAAAGCAATCCCGGCTGGATTAAAAAAGGCGTGTTCGTGGCTGCCCTGAACGGACAGGGCCAGCTCCTGTTTCGTGATGACAGTGTGACAGAGTGTACAGCGCAACGAGTTCTTGTTCCCGTCTGTCACCGGCGTATCATCATCTTTGGGCGCCGGCGGACGGCGGTGTCTGGACCGCGGAAGGTGGACCCGGCAGATCCGCTCTTCAGGCACCATGGCCGGTTTTGTTCCGATAGTGGGCGATAATCGCCTGCACCATGTCGCTGATGGTGTAGCGTTGCGGCTGAACAGTCACATCAAGACCATATTTTTGCACGGTCTCGGCAGTGACCGGACCGATTGCCGCAATGTCGACCTGGTCTAGCATACGATGCAGCGCAGTCGTATCCTCTGCTTCTATCATTGCCAGAAAGTT
>JAAYDD010000009.1 GCA_012729435.1 Desulfobulbus sp. | reverse complement strand
AGGGGCAGCCCGGTGAAGAACGATGGCTGATGATCGAGCTTAAACTCCTGGCCGATGTCGGCCTCATCGGACTTCCCAATGCCGGCAAGTCGACACTGCTGTCCAGGCTTTCAGCGGCCAACCCGAAGATAGCCTCTTATCCATTCACCACTCTGAAGCCACAGCTGGGTGTGCTACACTTTCCCACCACCGGTCCCTGCATTATAGCCGATATTCCCGGACTCATCGAAGGAGCGCACCGGGGTGTCGGATTAGGCCATCAGTTTCTCCGCCACATTGAACGTACATCCATCCTGCTGCATCTGATTGATGTGTCCGGTGAACATCAGCAGCCTTATAATGATTACATGGTGCTGGCCAATGAACTGAAAGCGTATAAGAAGGAGTTGGTCGATCGTATCCAGGTGATTGTTCTGAATAAAGTGGATCTGATTGATGACAAGCGGTTATCTGAAGTACGTCAGCAGTTTGCCGGTCTGAATGTCCCCCTGGTGTGCATTTCAGCTGAAAAAGGCACTGGACTTGAGGCATTGAAAAAACTGCTTGGTGAGCACCTTGAGCAGCAGAGAGAGGAGAAACATGACATTTCAGGTGAGTAAAGAAGATGGTCTGTACCACCGGCAGACTCTTTTTGATCAGGCCAGGCGGGTGGTTATCAAGGTGGGCAGTGCGGTGCTGACAGATGATAGCGGGTTGAATCATGCCATCATCTCCCACATAGCCCGACAGGTTTCTTTTCTACAGTCAACCGGCAGAGAGGTTATCCTCGTCAGTTCGGGAGCCGTGGCAGCCGGCCGCAAACGGCTGGGAGTGGAAAAGACTCCGCATGAAGAATTACGGGTGAAACAGGCGCTGGCCGCCACCGGCCAGGGGTTGCTCATGCAGGCCTATGAACAGGCCTTTGCTGAATATACACAACCGGTTGCTCAGGTGCTGCTGACCCATGCCGATCTTTCTCACCGGCGCCGATATCTGAATGTCCGCAACACTATTCTGACACTTTTTGAATTCGGAGTGGTGCCGATTATCAATGAAAATGATACTGTTTCTGCTGAGGAGCTGCGTTTTTCAGATAACGACACCCTTGGCGCCCTGATGACGAACATGATCGGTGCGGACATGTTCATTATTTTAACCGATGTCGATTGTCTGTATACTGGTCACCCTCGAGAAGATCCCGAAGCGCGCCCTGTTTATACGGTTGCCAAAATTACTCGTGAGATCGAAAAGATGGCCGGACACTCGATGAGTGTTCTCGGTACCGGAGGCATGATGGCCAAAATCCGGGCCGCCAAAATGGTGGCGGCCTGCGGAGGATGTTCGTTCATCGGTCCTGGCCGGCATCCGCATATTCTTCAGGCACTGTTCAGTGGTGAACTGGTGGGCACTTTCTTTCTGCCGGCCAGGGGGACGATGAACCGGCGCAAGCATTGGATTGCTTATGTTCTTAAACCACAAGGAGCTGTCGTGATTGACGATGGTGCCTGCAGAGCGTTAACTGAACAGGGCAAAAGTCTTCTGCCCTCCGGAATTGTTGAAGTACAGGGAAGCTTTGATGTTGGTGCACCGGTTCACTGTTTGGATCGGGAAGGGACAATCATCGCCGCAGGGCTGAGCAACTACGCTGCAGCGGATATTGAACGGATCAGAGGGAGAAAAACAAAGGACATCATCGATATCCTCGGCCACAAGGATGCCGACGAGGTGATTCATCGCGATAATCTGGTCGTGCTAGGGGCTGGTGGCGAAGGGCTGTGAGACTTCACCGGACAGACACGGCTGCACATGTTGATCCGCTGCAACCGGAGGGTACATCTGGAGTTGCACCACGGATGGCGTCACCTTTTTCACTTTGCACATCCGGTTTTGTTATGATACGAGAAAAACAGTGAGCTTGACGGGATCCTCGTGTGTTATGCAGTTTTGGACGCGTCTTTTCCGAACCCTCACTGCAGAAACCCGGCGACTGTGATCTGTGTGCCGAGATGAGGCTGCAATAAATTTGAGCAGGAGAGCAGAATGGAACGTGCACAAGTTGAACAAACGGTATTGGAGATGGTGCAAAACGCAAGATCAGCATCAAGAACCATTGCCTCCATGTCAACGAATCAAAAGAACAGGATCCTGTGCGATATCGGTGAGGCATTGCTCAAGCGTCAGTCATTTATTCTTGCGGAAAATTCCAAGGACATGGAGGCCGGAAGAAAGAAGGGATTGTCCGCCGCCATGCTTGATCGTCTGCAGATCACAGAGAAGGGCATGAGTGATATGGTACAGGGCCTGCGTGAGGTGGCCGCTCTGGAAGATCCGGTGGGTGAGATCTCTGAGATGCGACGTCGGCCCAGTGGCATTACTGTCGGGAGGATGCGGGTGCCGCTGGGTGTTATTCTCATGATTTACGAGTCCCGGCCGAATGTCACCATCGACTCGGCCGCCCTCTGTCTGAAAGCCGGTAATGCGGTCATTCTTCGCGGCGGTTCTGAAGCACTTCATTCCAATGTGGCCCTGGCCCGGGTGCTGCAGGAAGTTTTGATGAAACATTCGATTACCCCGACAGT
>JAAYDD010000083.1 GCA_012729435.1 Desulfobulbus sp. | reverse complement strand
TTTTTTATGATTTCAGCGGGTTGAATGCCGAAGGAGACAGATGAAATCCCCAGCTCCTGCATAACCTCACCAATCTCCTGACCCATATTACGTTCCACCATGTTTATGATGATCGGGTTCGGTCCTTCCACAACTAATCCTGAAGGTGTCAGGCGACCGGTGAAGAGCTGTAATATTCCGCTATGATGTGGATTTTTTTGAACTAATTTGGATCTGGCTTGAATCCAGATCGGATGGCAATCTGTTTCATCTTGAGTGAAAAGATCCTGATTGATTTGCTTTCTCTCTTTGTTGGGATCGATGTCTGATGCGAACTCCTTAGCATGTGGGGACGAGGGGGGAAGGGGGGGAGTAGGTTCATTACTACTCCTTATAGTTAGGTGTGCCGGCAAGTTGCCGACAACTTGTCGGTTTTCTGATTCGTTTTTCGCTTGTTTCTTCAGCAAAATCCCTGTGATATTGTTCAACACCTTGAGCAGTGTTGGGTGAGCCAACAGGAAAAAACCATGGCGCATATAGCCATCAACGAATTCAGCTCCTTTGGCTATCCATCCGTCTTCTATAAATTTTTTCAGCCACCGCTCAACAGTGCGTGGGTGCACCGCAAGTTCTTCTTCCATCCGTTTGAGGCTGAGATATGTAAAATCGCGACCATTCGTACATCTGAACATTAGGATGAAGAGGTCACGCATGCCTTCGGTATACTGTTTTCGTCCAGATGGTCTCTTCATTGCCGCGAACATTTTTCTTATACATTTCTCGATTTGGAAAAATTGAATTCCATTACAAGTGATTGAAATTGTTTCCATTTAGCCTTTTTCCCTCCGGTCCGGAGAAAACAAAAAACTATCCTATCTTCTTGACACCTCGTTTTTTTTTCGAGTAATCTGCATAGGCATTTAGCCTTTGCAGAAGTCTCAAGACTTCCAGGAAGCCGTTGGTGTTCCAGCACTGACGGCTTTTCTGTTTTCTACGGCATCACTTTCAGCCCATGGTTACTCCCAGGCTTGATGAATAATTTGCCAGACACTTTTTCTGCGAAAAGCAGTAATGTCTGCGCCAAAACCAAAAAACCCTCTCGGAACGGTAGACGTCATGAGAGGGCTTTTTGTTTTGCCTGGTCTGTTTCTGTAGGGCTAAAACGAAGAAAACCCCCTCAGAACACTCGTTCCAAGGGAGTTTTATGTAGCGAATTATTAGGAAAATCTAATAATTTTAATAGGTTGGTGACCCCAAGGGGACTCGAACCCCTGCTGCCGGCGTGAGAGGCCGGTGTCCTAGGCCACTAGACGATGGGGCCAGAAGAATGCGCACTTTCTAAAATATCCCAAAGCCTTTGTCAAGCGCTTCTTTACCGGATGTGTATTCAACCGTATGACGATGACGCGCCTGATAAGAGGGTGAACCGTCAGTCGGCTTCAACGGGGCAACTCTTCTTGAAGCAGTTTCATTCAAACGGACACCCTGCCAAGAATGAGTCAGTCGAACGTGAGGTGTTCGATGAATGAGAAAGGTAACAGGCAGCGATGTGCCCAGGAGTTCAAGGAGGGCACCGTCCGCTGATTTTGGAGCAGGGCTACAGCGGCATTGAGGTCGGCCGGCGTCTTGGTGTCAGCTCTTCAAACAGATAGAGTGGATTGACTTTTTACGACAGCATCTACTCCATGTTGTGTTCATCGTTGGGCGTTGTCGGCAGCAGATTTTCCACTGACAGGCTTGGACAAATTTCCGAAGCCATTTCTCTGTTCGCGATCGCACCAATGCCGATGTTCCTTATCACGTTAACGTTAGGTCAAATGTTTTCCACTCTCAACGTTGTAAAGACTGCAATTGTCTTGTTCTGGAGCC
This sequence comes from Desulfobulbus sp., assembly GCA_012729435.1. Lineage (GTDB taxonomy): Bacteria > Desulfobacterota > Desulfobulbia > Desulfobulbales > Desulfobulbaceae > Desulfobulbus. Next base: position 1,294 of record JAAYDD010000083.1, on the reverse strand, counting down.
AAAGGAAAGGACAGGCGACAAAAGAGTCTGCTTGATCTTGATCCTCCACCTCGTTTTGATCTGGTGATTGTGGATGAGGCTCACCACATCCGAAACCAGGATACATTGAGTCACAGGACCGTGAAATTCTTCTGTGATCACGCTAACACGGTGGTTTTCCTGACGGCCACCCCCGGTCCAGCTCGGCAGCAACGATCTCTTTGTTCTTCTGAATACGCTACGCCCCCGATCTCATCATCGACCGGAAGAGCTTCTCGCACATGGCTGAGCCCAATCCATTTATCAACCAGGCTGTTTCTGTCACGAGCTCTTAAGGTCATAAATGGCGAATCAGGGCCTTTGAAGCCCTCGATCAGATGGTGTCCACGCCCTTGGGCCAGCCCATACTGAGGCATAATCCGGGTTTTCGGTCGGGTGTGCACCAAGCTTTTGAAGGATGATGTTGCACACGAGGTTCGTGTGAATCGGACAGGTTGTTTTCTTTGACTGAAGTGCCTCAGGAGATGCTGGTTGAGGAATTCTGATCCGTTATCGGGATCAAATCCCGACAGGGGGAACGGAAGAGCATTTTCGACATCTTTGAGTTGCTTGAGGACATCAGATTCCTTTTTTCTCAGATGACTCTTTGTTCGGTCCACTCACTGGTTACTTTTAGTGTGAGACAATTCGCCTCTATTATCCAACATAGCAGCAGTAGATATCTCTTTACATAATGACAGTAACATGTCATCATTCGGCCATGGATGAGAACAAATATACAATTGATGATCTTGTTGAGCTCTCCGGTTATTCAAGAAGAACAATACGTTACTATGTCCATGAAGGCCTGATTGACCCTCCGGCCGGCAGGGGACGAGGAGGATTTTATTATGACAGTCATCTAGAAAGGCTGCGATTGATCAAGGCCTATCAGGAAAAGGGCATCAGGATTTCGACCATGGCTGCCATGCTGAAAAAAGGAGAACCAGCCGCAGACGTGGCTTCTTTCCGGAATGTCATGATCCGTTACGAAATCGCGCCTGGAATCGAGTTGAATGTCAGCAGGGAGCGCGAGATCAGTGAACCGGCAGCGATTCTCGAAATTATCAGAATTGCTAAAACCATTGTACAGGGGAAGGTGAAAGTTGGATGATGAAACTCTTCAGGCTGAAACCGGTTTATTCCAGGTAAATGGCGCGCTCATTCCCTTAGAGGGCGTGGAGGCTCATGGCGACATTGCTGGACGCGCCGCAAAAGTCCGTATCCGCCAGCGCTTCCGTAACGCAGAGGAATGCCCCATAGAGGCGGTCTATAA